>JAENVZ010000044.1 GCA_016650315.1 Alphaproteobacteria bacterium
CGCTGCACAGTGCTCGATTCATCTGAGCGTCGCCGCAATGTTCGCACGTCCTGCGCGAATGAAAATTACTATTCACTGCGGAAAACTCAGTGTGGTCAGTATTGACCATTTTTGAGACCGCACATCGTGGCACACTTTGCAGTGCGATGGCCGAATGGCCTCGCTGGGGTTCCTGCCGATTAACTGTGATGACATCTCGATGGAAGTCGCTGGCAATCCATTGGTTGTTTGAAGGGGGCAATATGGTTCCTCGTCCATCGCCAAACGGCGCGGGCGACCTCGCGCTGGCTGTTGTTGGTGCTTCTACGCTGCCCGTGCTGCTTCTGGACCAAAATCTGAATGTCGTTGCCGCGAGCGCATCGTTCTGCAGTGCCTATCAGATCGATCCTTCCACGGTGGATCGGCGCCCGTTTGCGGAGTTGGGCGAAGGCGAATGGAATATGCCGCAGTTATCCGGCTTGCTGAAGGCCACGGCATTTGGCTTTGCCGAAGTTGCGAATTATGAAATGAGCCTTGCGAGGAAGAGCCGGTCAAACCGGTGCTTGGTCGTCAACGCCAAAAAACTCGAATACGCAGGCGACATCCGGCTCATCCTGTCGATTGCTGATATCACGGATGCCCGAAGTGCCGAAAAGCGCACAGCGGCACTGTTGCAGGAAAAAGACATTCTGTTTCAGGAACTCCATCACCGGGTTGCCAATAGCCTTCAGATTATAGCCAGCGTACTCATGCAAAGCGCGCGCAAGGTAAATTCCGACGAAACGCGATACCATCTTCATGATGCCCATCAAAGGGTGATGTCTATCGCTGCTTTGCAGCGGCTATTGGCTGGTTCGAATCGTGGCGATGTCGAATTGCGCCCATACTTGACGGTGCTGTGCGATAGCATAGGCGCGTCGATGATCCAGGATCGTGATCAGCTGTCGCTGGAAGTCACTGTCGATGACAGCATCATGACCGCCGACGGATCCGTAAGCTTGGGGCTAATCGTGACAGAGCTGGTCATCAATGCGCTCAAGCACGCCTTCCCGGGAAATCGACCAGGCCGGATATCGGTCGACTACCGCCGCCGCGGTCCCAATTGGACCTTGTCGGTGAAGGACGATGGAGTCGGCATGGGCGGTGACGGGAACGCAAAGGCTGGGCTGGGCACGAGTATTATCGAAGCGCTTGCCAAGCAGCTCGGTGCTGAAATCAAGGTAATCGACGCACATCCGGGGACCAAAGTCTCAATTGCGCATGCGTCTGTACCCATTTTGGTTGCCCGAGCCGCGATCTAGCGGCCGGCCCGAAAGGACATTTCTCTTGCCTGGAGCGCGAATTGCAAAAGCGAAAGGAGGTGTTGGCGGGCCGGATGCGTCAGCCCCCCTGAACCAGGCGACTTTGGTCAGTGTCAGATGAACTTCATGCCGCTGAGAGAGACGATCAACGATCCAGATTTGGCGACCCTCTATGCGTATTGGGTCCGCCAATGCGGTAGCCGTCCAATGCCACGCCGGGCGGACATCAACCCAAAAGATATTGTATCGGTGATCCCTCTGGTCTTTATCGCGGACATATGCCGGCCTTTGCGTTTTCGCTTTCGCTTGGTCGGCACCGCCATCTGCAATCGCTGGCGTGAAGATTTGACGGGGCGGTGGCTCGACGAACTGAGTTTCGACGGAGAGCTGGAAGGCGTGCTTGAGCAATATGCTTCCGTCGCCCGGACAGGCATCCCACGAATCGACAAGGAGGAGTTTGTAAACCAGGAAACACGGTATCTCCATTATCAACGGCTGCTCCTGCCGCTGTCCGACGATGGCCAGATGCCAAACATGCTGATCGGCATTCAGAAGGCCATAGGCATCGATGGATATCTGATTCCCATGCCAAAACGGTTGTAGCCGGGCGAGCATTAGGGCGAGCGACGATGTTTGCCATCGGGATTTCTCTGCGCATTCACTTTTCTATTTCAATGCTTCTTCGGGTAAAGGGATTCTCCAATGAACATTCGGAGCGAGATTGAACGCCTGCAGCGTCAGCAAGGCGCTCTGGCGGACTTCGGAACCTTCGCCTTTCGGGAGGACGATCTTCAGGCCGTCCTGACGGAAGCGGCGCGTATCTGCGCGCAGAGCTTGGACGTACCATTTGCGAAAGTCTGCCGCTATCGGCCCGAGGAAGACGATCTATTGGTCGTGGCAGGCTGTGGCTGGCACGATGTGGTCGGCAAGGTCGTGTCCAGGGCTGATGAAACCTCGACACAGGGCCGGGCGTTCGTGACAGGCGAGCCCGTTATTCTGGAGGATATCAACAAGAACAACAGCTACGCGCTGCCCCCTTTCTATGCGGAGCATTCCATCACATCGACCGCGGATGTCCTGATCCAAAGCAAGGAGGGAGGATCCTGGGGCGTTTTGGAAGCGGATAGCACCGAGGTGCGCGAATTCGACCAGCACGACATCGTGTTTTTGACCGGCTTTGCCAATGTCATCGCCGAAGCGGTGGTGACATCGGAAAGAACAGTGGCGATGCGGGGTTCGATCGACCAGATGACACTATTGATCGCTGAGAAGGATACATTGCTGGCCGAACGCGAAAGGCGCGAAAAGGACCTGCGTGAGCTGCAATCGGAACTTCTGCATGTCTCACGGCTGAATGCCATGGGCCAGATGACGGCCGCCATCGCGCACGAACTCAACCAGCCCCTGGCGGCCATTGCCAACTATGTCGGGGCGGCAAAGCTCACTCTGGCATCGACCGCGCGGTCCCAGGAGATGGCCCGTGCCCAGGAGATGATCGACAAGGCAGGGGAACAGACGGTTCGAGCCGGCGGAGTTATAAAGAAACTGCGGGACATGGTGGAA
>JAENVZ010000045.1 GCA_016650315.1 Alphaproteobacteria bacterium
CAGCAGCCGGAAGCAGCGCCAATGCCAACGAAAACCCGCCAAAGGCCATATCGGTCGTGCCGTCACCCTCGTAAAAATGCACCATCGACAGGATCAGCCCACCCAAGGCAATGGCGACGACCTGCCCCGCTTCGATCAGGCTCCCTTCAGCACGCCAGAGACGCCACAACGCTGGGGCGCCATAGATTATGGCCATCGCTCCCATGACGATGGCAAAATGGCTCAAGGCCGGGTTGGGCCACGCGCCAAGCAGCAACAAGGCTATGCCAAGGCCAATGGCAGGCAGCCGTGCAAAGGCCTCTTCGCGCCGCGACAGCCAGACAATGGCGATAGAAATCAGCGCGAACAGACCCCAATGCAGCATGGCAAACCCGCCGGTCGCAACCAGCACGGCCATTTGCGCGGCGGCAGCCACGCTGCCAACCATGCGCAGAATGGCCGACGCCTTGCCAGCAAAGACCAGCATCGGAAAGGCAATGCCCAGCAACAGGACATAGAGGCCGATGGACAGGGAAGAAACGGTATCCAGCGCGCCTGTCAGCAACAGGATCGCACCCCAGCCGAAGCCGCCGATCAGCGCGCTAACACCCAGCCACATCCAGCGCTGCGTCCGCGACAAGGCGCACAGGCCACCGACCGCCAGCGCCAGATAGGTCGACAGCAACGGAATATCCGGTTCACCCGAACCCACCAGCGCAGGTGCGGCAAGACCGCCAACCAATCCCAGCAAGGCACTGGGCGCACCAAAACGCAGGGACAAGGCCATGGCGATCGCGGTTACCGCAACCATGCCCGCAAAAGCCGTTACCGGCCCCACCAACGCATAGACATTGGTTGCAATCAGAATGGACGAATACAGCGTCGCAATCCCTGCCCCTGCCAGCGCTTGCTGCACACGCGGATCACGAACCCGGTCCTGCTTGATCCGGGCGAACTCTGCCCCGGCGATCAATCCGGCACCAAACAGCAGGCCGAAAATCACCCTGACCAACGGTGAGAGCAGCCCCGCATCAATCGAATATTTGACGATCAGAACACCCGCAACGGCCAGCGTGATACCACCTGCCCAGATTGGCAGGCGACGACCGAACACATCCTCAAAACTGAAGGACAGGCCTTTGGACGCTGTGACTAATTGCGAGGGCTGTACTGGCTCAGGCGCCGATACAGGTGCCATCTCAGATTCTGGTTCTGGCGTAACGGGCGCTTCCAACACAGGGACTGGCTCCGATTCCACGGCGGCCTCTATTGTCCATGGGCCACGCCGGACATCCACTTGCGATGGCGCATCGGCGACTGGCGGAACATCCGCCAGTGACCGTCCTTCCAACTGATCCAGCCGGAATTGCACAACGTTCAGCCGCCGCCACATTTCAGCGATCACCACCGTCATCACGATCAGAACAAAAGCGCCAAACATCGATTCGCCTCCATGGGGAGGCATGGGCCTACCCGATAAATGATCAGTGTTCAATTAAAATAATAGACAGTGTTCAATTAAGTGCTTACTGCGCCCGGCTATGGGCAGACGATCCGACCATAGCCGGGCCGAACTGGAAAGGCTGATCATAGCCGAAGGCCACGCGCACATGGCCGAAAACGGCTTTGCCCGTTTTTCAGCGCGGGAGGTGGCAAAGCGGATCGGCTATTCCATCGGCACCCTCTATAATGTCTTCGACAATTACGACCGGCTGATCCTGGCCATCAACACATACAGCTTTCAACTGTGGACCGATCATCTCAATGCGCGGCTGGACGGCGTGGAGGGCGACCGCATCCGCGCGCTGGTCGAGGGGTATTTCAGCTTCGCGCGGGAAAACACGCATATCTGGATGGCGATCTACGACCATCATTTGCCGCCGGATGTGGAGATGCCCGAAGAATTTGCGCTCCAGCGGGGTGAATTGACGGGGATCGTCGTGCGGGAGGTCGCGGTCGTCCTGCCGGACCATGCAAAGGACCGCGCGACCACCCTCGCCCGCTCGCTGATTGCAACGGTGCACGGCCACTGCACCTTTGCCCTCAACGGCACCTTCGCATTGATGGGTGAAACCGAACCCATGGAAACCGCCCTCGCCCGCGTGCGCGAATCGATTGCCGCCGCGCAACGGGATTCCAGGATCAGAACCGATTGATTGGGCATTTCGTCGTAATTTCATGGGGTCGGCCACCCAAAGTGGCAATTCCCCAAAGCTTGCTGTATGATCGCTGGGCTGCCAGTAAAGGCGGCTGATGGAAGGTTACGGCCATGCCCACTCTTTTCCTTGACCGCTATGAAAGCCCAATAGGGATAATCTTGTTGGTAATGGATGAGGGGCGACGTTTGCGAGCGCTCGATTTTGCCGATCATGAATCGCGTATGCGACAATTGCTGCAACGCCATTACGGAACGTGCAAAACCCTGCCGCTCCCCGCGCCGACGGCGATCAGGGACGCTCTGGACGCCTATTTCGACGGCGACTTGCAGGCGCTGTCAGGCATCAGCCAATCCAAGATCTCACGCATCGAGACCGGCCACGTCCTGCCGACGGGCGCCGACCTTGAAGCGCTCTCCGGGCCGCTACAGATCGGCCGGGACGACCTTGAAC
>JAENVZ010000046.1 GCA_016650315.1 Alphaproteobacteria bacterium
AATTCGTCAAACTCCACACGCTTGTTCCCCGCAAACCCGCCACTCCCGACGCGAAGGTCAAGCACCAGATCGTCGCCCTCCGGTACGCATATTTCCCGTGTGCAGGAAAGCCAGTCAGCACGCACCCTGACAGGAAGCACATCGCCCGCACGCATGGTTTTCGGCAGATTGAGTGTCACCAGCAGCGCATAATCGCCTTCATACACATAGTTCATCAGGCCAGACAGAAGCAGCGTTCCCGGCACGGGATATTGCAACGCGCCTACCTTCACACCCGGCGGCACGTCCCATTTCAGCATCATCCCCTTGCCCGCATCGCCAGGATTTTCCCAATAGCCATGCCAACCGGGTTGCGGCTTCATGGCGAAAGCAAGCGTCACCGACTGACCCGGTGCGGGAGTATCGTTTTCAGCGACAAGCCGAGCCGGAACGTGCAGCATCCGTGATTGTGCAGAGGCTGGAACCAGCAAAAATGTCCATGCCGCCGCCAATGTCATCAGGAAGAAATGAAATATCCGCATTCGCTTGTTTATCCCGGCTTTTCGCGTCTAGCTATAGCCGCAAGAGCAGTCCATCCGCCAAGGAGTTATTCATGAAATTCGCCGCGACCGTTACCGCGCTGACCTCCCTGACGCTAGCCCTTTCCCCGGCGCAAGCCAAAGACACGTCCCCTCCGGCAACACCGCCGAAATTAATCGTCACCATATCCATCGACCAGTTTTCCGCCGATCTGTTCGCCGAATATCGCCAATATTTTCAGGGGGGCTTCAAGCGCCTGTCGCAAGGCGTGGTATTTCCTTCGGGGTTTCAGGGTCATGCGGCGACCGAAACCTGCCCCGGTCATTCCACCATCTTGACCGGAGACCGTCCGGCACGCACTGGCATCATCGCAAACCACTGGTATGATCTTTCAACCAAGCGAGCCGACAAGCTGGTCTACTGCGCCGAAGACGAAAATGAACCGGGCACCGACAGCGACCACTACGTCGCCTCCGTCGCACATCTGCGCGTCCCAACGCTGGGCGATCGGATAAAGGCTGCCGATCCCGCTGTGCGCGTCGTTTCAGTATCCGGCAAAGACCGGGCTGCACTGATGTTGGGCGGGCGGCATACCGACCAAATCTGGTGGTGGGGAGGCAAAGGCTTTGTCACTTTGAAGGACCGCCCATCCGATCTGATCGTGGACAGGGTGAACGCAGTGGTGGCTGCACGTCTCGCCACCGCACAGCCAGCCACCGCCCTGCCGCCCATATGCGAAGAGCGTAATTATCCTGTCCGGGCCGGAGAGCAAACGGTCGGCACGGGCCGGTTCGCCCGTGACGCGGGAGATAATAAGGCGTTTCGCGCCTCGCCGGAACTCGACGCATCGACCCTCGCGCTGGCCGCTGCGCTGCGTGAGGAGATGAAGCTGGGTGAAGGCGCGCATACCGATATGTTGGCAATCGGCGCATCGGCCACAGATTATGTGGGGCACAGCTATGGCACGCAAGGCGCGGAAATGTGCGTCCAACTGATGTCGCTTGACCATGACCTTGGGGATTTCTTCGCCAAGCTGGACGATGCCGGAATCGATTATGTTGTGGTGTTAACCGCCGACCATGGCGGCCAGGACCTGCCTGAACGAAACGATGTGAATGCGGCGCCGATGGCGGCCCGCATCAATACCAACCTCAATGCCCGGACGCTGGGTCAAGCCATCGGCACCAAGCTGGGGCTTCATGGTCCGGTGCTGTACAGTGACGGCCCCAATGGCGACTATTATGTTGCCCGCAGCCTTAGCCCTGCACAACGCAAGTCAGTCATCGCAGAGGCGATGGGCATGTTGCATGATCATCCACAAGTCGCAGCCGTGTTCAGCCATGACAGCCTTGCCGCCATGGCTCCACCCAGTGGATCGCCCGACACATGGTCATTGACCGAACGTGCGCGCGCATCATTCGACGCTCAGAGATCGGGTGATTTTGTCGTCCTATTGAAACCGCGCGTAACACCGATCGCTACGCCCGACAAAGGGTATGTGGCAACGCACGGCAGTCCATGGGACTATGACCGGCGCGTGCCGATCCTGTTCTGGCGCAAGGGATTGCAGGGTTTTGAGCAGCCGTTGCCTGTCGAGACAATCGACATCATGCCAACACTGGCTGCCATGATAGGCCTGAAACTCGCTCCAAATGATGTGGACGGGCGGTGCCTGGACCTGGATGTTGGCGAAGAGGACATGTGCAGTCATACCCTGTCGCCATGAAGGCCGCCGGATAAGCTTTCTGAACTTTCCATTGCCATTTTCAAACGTCCGGTAGTAGCCTTTCACAACGAAGACCATGTCAAACAGAGGAGTCGGCGGCTTTCGAATTTCAGGGATGCCCCTGACAGAAAGGTGGAATGCGTATAGCCATTGCTGACAGGGACCCGGTAGCAATCAACTTGCTTAAGGAGGTCACAGAAAGGATGGGGCATTGCGCCACCATTTTCCAGTCCGCTGCGCCGTTGATTACGCAACTACAGCGCGACACCTATGACCTTCTGTTTCTCAACTGGACCATGCCGGATGGGTCGGGTCGTGACGTTCTGACCTGGGTACGGCAGAATGTGAAGGTCCCCCCCGCCATTATCATGGTGACCGATGGCGCCAGGAAAGAGGATATTGCCGCCGCCCTGCACGCTGGCGCCGACGACTATATCGTAATGCCAGAGGACTGCAACGTGGTCGAAGCCCGCATAGCGGCGCTGTTGCGACGGTGCGTGAGTCGTGTAACCGCTGATGACCCTCCACAATTTTTTGGCCGCTATTGTTTCGACCGGCACAAACAGATCGTCCTGCTGAATGGGAAGGAAATCGCGTTAACATCAAAGGAGTTCGCACTGACGCTGCTCTTTTTCCACAACGAACAGCGCGCCCTGTCCCGCGCCTATATAATGAACGCGGTTTGGAACAGTGTCGCCGACCTGCCATCCCGCACGCTCGACATGCATGTTTCCCGCATTCGGTCCAAATTGCAGTTGAAGCCGGAAAACGGGTTCCGCCTGTTTACAGTCTTTGGTTATGGCTATCGGCTCGAACGGATGGAATAGGCGCGGGGACAGCGGGCCTGTAAACGGAGAGCCGGCTGGTCTGCGACCAACCGGCTCCCTGTAATCACGATTCTGGCTGCTCGACGAAACGGGCAGCGCCAACCTTAATGTTTTTTGTCAGCCCAGATGTTGCGGTAGGACATGTAGGCAAGTCCCGTTGCAATCAGCAGGAAGAACAGGACAGCCAAACCAGTCCGGTGACGGTTTTCCAGCTTGGGTTCCGCTGTCCAGGTCAGAAAAGCGGCAACGTCCTTCGCCATCTGATCGACGGTCGCCTTGGTGCCGTCAGCATAGGTTACCTGCCCTTCACCCGTCAGTGGTGGCGCCATGGCAAGGTTCAGGTTAGCGAAATAGGGGTTATAGTGCAGACCTTCAGGCGTTTTGGCGTCCGGGAACTCCTTGAGAAGTCCGGCCGGTTGGTCCTGGTATCCCGTCAACAGCGAATAGATATAGGCATTGCCGTGATCGCGGGCCTTGGTCATCAGCGACAGATCGGGTGGCACTGCATTGTTGTTGGCGGCACGCGCGGCAACATCGTTGGCGAACGGCATCGGAATGCGATCGGCAGGAACGGGCTTGCGCGTTGCAGGTTCGCCCGTTTCCGGGTTGATGGACTGCGTTTCGAGCGACCAGTTGGCGGCAATCGCCTTCACTTCCGCTTCATTATAGCCAAGGTCTTCCAGATCGCGGAAGGCGACAAGGCGTGCGGAGTGACAGGCCGAGCAGACTTCCTTGAACACCTGGAACCCGCGCTGCAACTGCTGGCGATCATAATGGCCAAGCGGACCGTCCGACGCGAATTCCACCTCCTTGGGCGCAAAGTGGAATTCATGTTCGACCGTCGGTGCGGGCGGTTCACTGATATAGTTCACCGCGCCGAAGATGAAGGAATAGAGCAACATGCCCGAAAAGAAGATGCCGACAAGGGCAGCGAGTACGCGAACCATTTTATCTATTCCCCTTATTCGGCCGGTACTGCGGCAATTTTGCCGCCTGTCGCCGCATGGTCTTTGCCAAGTACCGATTCAGTGATCGAGCCGGGCAGCGGGAGCGGCTTTTCGATGTTGGAAATGATCGGCAGGATGATCAGGAAGTGCGCGAAATAATAGGCCGCAGCAAGCTGACTGATCATCACGAAAGGCTCTGCCGCCGGCGCGCCGCCGCAATAACCCAGGATCAGCACGTCGATGACCAGCACCCAGAAGAACTGCTTGAACAGCGGACGGTAGCTGCCCGAACGAACCGGCGAGGTATCGAGCCAGGGCAAAACGAACAGCAGCAAAATCGAAGCGAACATCGCCATCACGCCCATCAGCTTCGCCGGAATGAACAGGAAGTCGAAAGTGAAGGCACGCAGGATCGCGTAGAAGGGCCAGAAATACCATTCAGGAACGATATGCGCGGGCGTGGAGAGCGGGTTTGCCGGAATATAATTATCCGGGTGCCCCATCGCATTCGGCAAAAAGAACAGCATGATCGCAAACAGGATCAGGAAGATACCAAGGCCGAAACCATCCTTCGCCGTGTAATAGGGGTGGAATGGCACGGTGTCCTGCGGTCCCTGAACATCCACGCCGGTCGGGTTGCTGGAACCCGGAATATGCAAGGCCCAGATGTGCAGGATAATAACGCCCGCGATCACGAACGGCAGCAGATAGTGAAGCGAGAAGAAGCGGTTCAGAGATGCATCACCTGGTGCAAACCCGCCCAGCAACCAGGTCTGGATCGGTTCACCCACCAATGGGATCGCACCGAAAAGCCCAGTGATAACCTTGGCGCCCCAGAAGCTCATCTGTCCCCAGGGCAGCACATAGCCCATGAACGCAGTCGCCATCATCAACAGGAAGATAACGATACCCAACAGCCAGACCATTTCGCGTGGCGCCTTGTAGGAGCCATAGAAAAGGCCACGGAACATGTGGAGATAAATGACGATGAAGAAGAAGCTGGCGCCATTGGCATGTGCATAGCGCAGCAACCAGCCCGAATTCACATCGCGCATGATATGTTCGACGCTATCGAAAGCGATCCCGGCATTGGCGGCATAATGCATGGCCAATATGATACCGGTAATAAGCTGGATGGTCAGGGCGACGCCCGAAAGCACGCCGAAGTTCCAGAAGTAATTGAGGTTGCGCGGAACCGGATAGCCTGCACCAACGGCATTATAAACCAGGCGCGGCAGCGGCAGGCGGGAATCAATCCACTGCATGAGCGGATTTTTCGGGGTGTAATGTTCAGCCCAGGGAAAACTCATGATCTCTTACCTCAGCCTACCGTGACGACAGTGTCGGACGTGAATTTATATTCCGGCACTTCCAGATTCTTGGGAGCCGGACCTTTACGGATGCGTGCGGCGGTATCGTAGGACGAACCGTGACAAGGGCAGAAATAGCCGCCGTATTCGCCACGATTCTCACCCTCGCCCGCACCAAGCGGCACGCAACCCAGATGGGTGCACACGCCCATGGTGATGAGCCATTGCTTCTTGCCCTCGGCAGTGCGTTGCTCCAGCGTTTGCGGGTCACGCAACGCGTCCAGAGGAACCGCATCGGCTTCGGCGATTTCCTTGGGCGTCAGGTGGCGGACGAACAGCGGCTGGCTGCGGAAAATGGTCTTGATCGCCTGCCCAGGCTCAATCGCGCTGAGATCGACTTCCGTCGAAGCCATGGCGAGCACATCCGCGCTCGGATTCATCTGGTCCACCAGCGGCGGTATGATGGCGACAGCGCCAACCCCGGCGAAACTAACCGCTGCTATATTAATGAAGTCGCGGCGGCGGACGCCTGGTTCCCCAGGAGTTTCTACCGACTCACCATGATCAAGCGTTGTCATTCAACTGCCCTTGTCCTTAACCCGTTCCAAAAGGTGCGCAGTTCCCCTGATTTATAGTCAGAATGACGCATACGCCCTCCCGCCAAAATACCCCCAGCGGTTCGCGCGCCTGATAGCCTTGGAAAGCCCCCTTTGCCAACAGTGAATTTGCCCGGACTATGACAATTCCCGCGACACGTTTATGGGAACCCCATGCGATTAGCCCTCTACCAGCCCGATATTGCCGGAAATACCGGCACAATCATCCGCCTGTGCACTTGTTTCGGTGTGGCCATGGACATCATTGAACCTTGCGGTTTTCCTTTTTCCGACAAGCAGTTGAAACGATCCGCCATGGATTATGCCGCCAGCGCCGACGTTACCCGCAGAGCCAATTTTGAAGTCTTTCATGATGCGATGAACCAGGGCGGCCACCGCATTGTCCTGTTGACCAGCAAGGGCGATACGCGATTGCCTGATACAGAATTCCGGGCCGATGATGTGCTGTTGCTGGGATCAGAGGGTGCGGGCGTGCCCGATGATGTGCATGATCAAGCGGCTCTTTGCGTGCGAATTCCGATGCGGGCCGAATTTCGATCCTTGAATATTGCGGTCGCGGCGGGCATCGCCCTCAGTGAAGCTTTACGGCAAACAGGACAATATCCGGCATGATCAAATTGGACGAACAGCAGCAGGCGGCGCGCAACTGGTTCGAAAATTTGCGTGACAGAATCTGCGCGGAATTCGAATCCATCGAGGCTGAGGCCGGTAGCGATGCCCGCTTCGACTACTGCGCCTGGAACCGGGAGGCCGAAGGCATGGCCGCCGGGGAAGGCGGCGGCGGTGTGCGCGGCGTGATGAAAGGCAAGGTTTTCGAGAAAGTTGGCGTCAACGTATCCACCGTCGGCGGCGCCTTTGCTCCCGAATTCGCCGCGACGATTCATGGCGCAGGCGAAAATCCGGAATTTTTTGCAACAGGCATCAGTCTGGTCGCGCACATGGCCAACCCGCATGTGCCCGCCGTGCATATGAACACGCGCTTCCTGATCACGACGAAGCGCTGGTTCGGCGGCGGAGCGGACCTTAATCCGCCAATCCCTCAGGATGATGACACAGCCGATTTTCATGACGCCTTCAAGAATGCATGCAATGCTCATGATCCCGAATATTATCCGCGCTTCAAGCAATGGGCGGACGATTATTTCTTCATCCCGCATC
>JAENVZ010000047.1 GCA_016650315.1 Alphaproteobacteria bacterium
CCGAGCCACCACGAGGTGCGCGAAGCACTTGTCATGTAGAGGAGACGAGCCATGAAACAGTCTAGCATTCTGTACGTCGGTCTGGATGTGCACAAGGACAGTATTGATATCGCCGTGGCCGAGCCGGGCCGCGACGGGGAAGTGCGCCATATGGGTACCATCGGCGGTGATCTGCCGGCGCTCGATCGCGCATTGCGCCGGCTGGTCAGCGGCAGGCGCCCGTTGCACATCGTCTCTGAGGCGGGACCGTGTGGATTTGTGATCTACCGGCACTTGACGGCGCAGGGATTTACGGTGTCCGTGGTCGCGCCGTCGTCGATTCCGCGCAAACCCGGTGACCGGATCAAGACCGAGCGTCGCGACGCATTGATGTTGGCCCGGCTGGCGCGCAACGGTGATCTCACCGCGGTGCGCGTGCCCGACGCCGGCGACGAGGCCGTGCGCGATGTGATCCGCGCCCGGGAGGATGCAGTGCGCGAGCAGCGCAATGCCCGCCACCGCCTCAAAGCTTTGCTGTTGCGCAACGGCGTGCCCTATGCCGGCAAGACCTCGTGGACCCCTGCCCACCGCCGCTGGCTGGCCACGGTAAAGCTGTCGCAACCGGCCCAGCAGATCGTCTTCCAGGAATATCTGCATGCGGTCACCGACGCCAGCCTGCGCATTGGCCGCCTGGAAAAGACCATGCAGGAAATACTTGCTGACTGGCCATTGCGGCCGGTGGTCGAGGCCTTGCAGGCGCTGCGCGGCATCCAGAGCCTGGCGGCGATGACCCTCGTCGCCGAGATCCAGGACTTCCAGCGGTTTCCCCACCCGCGCCAGCTGATGGCCTATCTGGGCTTGATCCCCGGCGAGCACAGCTCCGGCACCCACCATTGCCAGGGCAGCATCACCAAGGCCGGCAACGGCCCCGCCCGGCGCATTCTCGTGGAAGTCGCCTGGCTTTACCGCTATCCGGCGCGCGTCACCCCGATCATCGTCCGCCGCCAGAGCGAACTGCCCAAAGCCATTACCGACCTCGCCTGGAAGGCCCAGGTCCGTCTGTGCGCCCGCTTCAAACGTCTCGCCGCGCGCAAACTGCCGCACAACAAAGTGGTCATCGCCATCGCCCGTGAACTCGCCGGCTTCGTCTGGGCCATCGCCCGCGCCGTGCCCAACTGAGCGTCGGTGAAGAGGGTTAATCGATCACGCTCAAACCATTGCGGGGGTACTACACCCTTAGCCACCTCAATCCAATCGATCCTGGCGCGTTCTAGGCGGTCGCTTCCGCAGCGCGATGACCAAAATGATTGCTTCTTGAAAAATTCACACCGCCGCGCCCACCACACTCAACCATCAAGGTTCATCAGAAAAGGAGCAGCACTGCGCTACTAAACATCACCTGCCGGATCGGGAACGCGGCGCCGTCACGGAGTTCGGGGAATCCTCGATGACGTTATTGGTGGCCTCGTGCAATCTCAGAGCCTAGAGTGAGTCAGCCCCGCGACGTAAGCTTGAACTGTCGGTAACCAATCCACGCATATCAGCATCGTCAACCGTCGCTATAACTGACGCCGTCGCGTTCCCCATCCGGCACGCCGTGTTGCAAAAAACCAACCGCCCCGCGGAGGACACGCTGCTGCCGCTTGACAGAGTTAAGCCATATCAACGTTTCCAGTAACCGGCGCTAAATCGTTGTATTAATGGCCCGCCCTCACTCGTAGAAACTCGGCAAGGCTCGCTGAGTTCCCTACGTTTTCCCTACGTTCGCAATTCTACCCCCTGAGGCTGAAGTGGCCAGTAGATTAGCCGCCTCCTGAAGATCGGGGGTATCGAAGCCCTCGGTGAACCACTTATGAATTTTCCCCAGCATGCGCCGTGCTTGGTCATGCTTTCCCTGCTGCTGCCATAACCGCGCCATGCTCACGGCTGCCCGCAGTTCCAGGATTTTCGCCCCTTGCCGACGGCTGATGGCGAGCGCCTGGTCGAAACAGGATTCGGCTTCTTTCTCATTTGACGGTGCAAGTGCCAGCAGGCATATTCCCTTGAGGCGCTGCACCTCGGCTGCGCAATGGCCATCATCAGTATTCACCATGTCAACCTGAGCCTGTGCAATCAGCGGCAGCGCCTCGCAGTACATTTTCAGGCGAACATGGGTTTCAATCAGGAAAACCAATAGAAAAGCCAAACGCCCTCTTGCCGCGGTTATCAGATGGGTAATGTTCGATTCAAGCTCAGAGGAGGCCGCCTTCTCGCCTTGCATGACCCGTGCCCAGTTGTGAAACATTTCACCGCTGAGCGCCCAAAACGTCATGTCGTGCTTCCTTGTGACGGCAATCGTTTCGGCAGAGAAGTTGAGAGTGTCCGTGTACCTGTTCAGCCAGCGATGCAGCGCGGAAGCATAGAATGACGCCATCGCCAGAGTATTTGGATGTTCCGTCTGTCGTGCATAGTCAAGCATTTGCCCGCATACCTGTTGCGCACGTTTCGGAAAACCAAGGAAATGAAGCGATACGGACAAATAGCCTGCAAACGATACGAATATATCCTCGCCAAATAGCTCTATCATCCTTTGCCGTTGATCTGGCTGATGCAGCGACATCGCTTTTTCGGCGTGGATGCGCGCGGAGTTGAACTCCCCCAACCAGAAAAATGCGACGGCGCACAGGTAGTGCGCGCCCTGCTTGCTGAGGGTGTCGTTCTGTGCCAAGCACAACAGGTTGATGGCGGCTTCTGACGTCCCACTGGATATCCCGCTGGCCAATGTGCTTCTCAGGCGCTTCCATTCCGTCAAGAACAATGTCGAGCTATCGTCCATCGACTTACGCAAGACAGAAATGCGTTCGGCAATCTGGATGACTTCCTCGGATCCATAACCTTGCGTCGTCTGGAGCACGGACCAGAGGTCGTTCAGGATTGAAAATTCCGCCGGGTCTCTCTCCCGTGTGGCAGGCAAGGTCATCAAGACTTTCAGGCCGGATATGAAATGTGCTACGGCCTCCAAATTGGCTGAACGCTGTGCAGCTCGTTTTCCGGCTTTGATCCAGTAGTCGATGGATTGCCGTATTTCCCCGCCTGAGGAAAAGTGCTGCGCCAGAAGTTCCGGCTGGCTTGCGACGACGTCAGGGAAATCGCTTTGCAGTGCTTGTGCGATGCGCCGATGCGCGGCCTGCCGATCGGCCCGGGTTTGCGACTGATAGGCAGCTTCCTGGATCAGTACGTGCTTGAACTGGCAGGTCGTTTCGTCAACCTTCAATATCAGACCGGCAGCCTGCAATGCACTCAATGATCTCGCCAGCGTTTCCGGGCCGCAGGTGGAGACCCTGCGCAGCAGGTCCAGGCCGAACTCGCGTCCGAGCGTGGCGGCAACCTGCGCGGTGTATTTTGCTTCGCCCATCCTGTCCATGCGCGCAGCCAGGAGATCGTGCAGCGTCGCCGGAATGCTCGCCCGATTGTCCAAGGTAGCAATCTTCGCCATTTCCTCCGCAAACAGCGGGACACCATCGGCGCGATCCACGATGTGGCGGACGGTCACTGCGGGAATACCGCCGCTTATCGAAACAATCATTTGCTCTATCTCGCTCCCGGCGAGGGGTGCGATAGCCAGCGTCGACGTGGCACTATTCTTCCAGGGCGGAATGAACTCGGGCCGCACGGTGAATACCGTGAGCATGGCCCGCGCTCCTTTTTGCCCAACCAGCAGAGACAGCAATTCCAGCGTGGAAGGATCGATCCAATGCAGGTCTTCCACGATGAACAACACCGGTATCCGCGCCGCCAGCACCTTCAACATCGCAAGCAGGATGTCGATCGTCAGTTCTTTCTGCTTTTGCGGAGTAAGGCCGGATGCCCGGTAAGGCTCGATTATGGGTAGGAACAATAGCGAAGCCAGCAGGGGAACGGCCTCCTGAGCCAACGCGGGATAATCTCTTTCGAGACACTGCGCCAGCTTGCCCGACTTCACCTCGGGCGTGTCATCGGGCGCAAAACCCCAAATTACTTCGAATGCAAGGAGCAGCGGATGAAAAGGCGACTGGCTGAACTCCGGGAAACAGCGTAACTCGCGTAGGGCGTGCGGCTGGTCAGCCAGCCGCTGTTTGAGGGCGTGCAGCAAACGGGACTTGCCGATGCCTGGCTCGCCCTGCACCAGCACCATATGGCTTGCACCTTGCCTTGCCTCCTCCCAGAGCCCCATGAGTTGCGCGATCTCGGCTTGGCGTCCGACCAGCGGCGCCAGCAGCGTCGCCGCATCCAGTCGGGTGCGGGCACCGGTCTCCCGTTCCACCTTGAACACTTCCAGAGGCTGTATCGAGTCGGGCAAGGACCGGACACCCAGACTGATGCAATCGAAATAACCTGCCACGATGCCGCGCGTATGCTGGCTGATCGCCACTTCGTTATGCGCAGCGCTGTGACGCAACTCGATGGCGAGCCTGGATGTCCTGCCGACCGGGTCGGGCAAGGATGGATCGCCGCTGGTGATGATGAGCCCGGTGTGCACGCCTGCGCGGACTTCAACGCCGTGAGCGGTCTCGCGGGTGACGGCCAACGCTGCCTGCACGGCACGGCGGGCACTGTCTTCCCGGGCTTGCGGGTAGCCGAAATAGGCTAGCAATCCGCCGCCATGCGTTTGCACAATATGCCCAGAGAATTGCCGGATGATCTCGACACAGCGAGTTTGGGGTACGTCTAGAAGCTCCATCGCTTCATCGGGGTCGTCGATGCCGGCAAGGGCCAATTCGCAGTACAGCACGGTCACGTGGCGCCGCTCCGCAGGCGGCTGCGCAATGGTTTGCGGCGGCGCTGCCGCGGTATCCGGCGGCCTAACCAATAATTCCCCGTTACGGATGCGTTCGGCCAGATGCTGTGTTTCCTGGCTGGGCAATACGTCCAGCTCCTTCTTCAGCAGGCGACAGCAGGCGTCATACTGAACAAGGGCCGCACTCTTCTGGCCGCTCAGGGCGTATAGGCGCATTACCCTGCGGTGAGCGCCCTCGTCCCACGGCTCGAGTTCCGCATAGCGCAGGGCGAATTGCAGGGCTTTGCCGTAGTCTCCAACAGGCTCGTAGCAGTTCGATAAGCGCTCCAATAGGGCGAGGGCGCGGCGATGCAGGGCTTC
>JAENVZ010000048.1 GCA_016650315.1 Alphaproteobacteria bacterium
GCATGGCCGATTGCCCGCCCGACGCCATCCATCGCGGCCCGGATGGCGAGGTATTCATTGACGAAACCTGCATCGGTTGTGGCAATTGCCAGCGCAACTGTCCCTATGGCGTCATCCGCATGGACAGTGTGCCGCCGGAAAAGCCGAACCTGTTGAGCTGGCTGTTCTTCGGCTCCGGCCCCGGCCCTGGCGAACCCTCAAAAAAATGGCGCTACGCCAACAAGGAACCGGGCGTCGAATTACCCAAAAAGGCCATCAAATGCGACATGTGTTCGGGGATAGCGGGCGGCCCCGCCTGCGTTCGCGCCTGCCCGACGGGCGCGGCGATCCGCGTGTCGCCCGAAGATTTCCTCAGCGTATCCCGGCTTGAAAGGGGGGAGGCGTGAAGAGATTTCCGGCGAAAAGAAACCGTCCGTGCTCCTGCGAAAGCAGGAGCCCAGAGTCGCGGGCGCAACGCTTAAACCCCTGGACTCCTGCTTTCGCAGGAGCACGGCGTTGGTCAGAGAGGGAATGTCCGTGATGGCCACCCGCGCCACCCCCGGCCGCGTCAAGGGCGAAACACTGCATGACAGCTTTCTACGGTACCGCAATTTCCGCTGGCTGAAAATCGCGTTGACCATCTCCTTCATTGCCATCCTCGGCTATGCGCTGATCGACGTCGAACCCCATCCCAATGGCGGAAGCTGGTACGGCTATACGTTGGGCACCATCGGCGCGCTGCTGATCCTGTGGCTGACTGTTCTTGGCGTGCGCAAGCGAGCGATGACGCCGGGGCGCTGGTCGTTGAAGGCATGGACGTCGGCGCATGTCTATCTGGGCCTCAGCCTGATTGTCATTGCGACGCTGCATACCGGCTTTCAGTTCGGCTGGAACGTCCACACACTTGCCTATGTCCTGATGATGCTGGTCATCCTGTCGGGCATTTTCGGCATCTTCGTCTATGCAACCTTGCCCGCTGCGCTCAGCAACAATCGTGAGGAAATGACGCAGGTTCAGATGCTTGACGCCTTGCGCGCCATTGATCGCCAGTTGCATGACGCCGCCCAGCCGCTTCCCCATGCGCAAGCCGCACTCGTGCAGGAATCGCTGGATCAGGACCCGTTCGGCGGCGGCATCGTGCGCCGCCTGTCGGGCCGTTATCCCGCCTGTGCCACCCGCGCGGCGCACCACAACATCCGTCAAACGACGGGCCACAACCCGGACACCGGCAATGATCCACTCGAACGCGTCGATGCGCTGCTGGAGCGCAAGGAAGCAATGCTCGCCCGCCTGCGCCGCCATTTGCAGTTAAAGGCAATGCTGGAGGTCTGGCTATACATCCATGTTCCGATAACCTTTGCCCTGATCGCGGCGCTTGCCGCCCATATCATCAGCGTCTTTTTTTACTGGTGAGGCAGCGGACATGACCTTCCTCATCAAGCAGATTTCCCACACCGCCGACGGTCGCCAGATCGTGCGTCCGTCGGAAATCGCGGCTGACAGCATCACCATCGGCCGCGCGGCTGAAAATGACATCCACCTGCCCGACCTTGCCGTCACGCCGCATCATGCGCGGATCGATATCCGGGACAATCGCCATATCAGCGTGACAGCCACTGGCGGCCTGCCTTTTGAAGTCGATGGCCGATCCGTACAGAATGCCGACATTGACTGCGTGAAAGGCGCCGAACTGCGTCTGGGCGGTCATCGCCTGACGATCGGACAGGATGATGGCAAGGTTGCCATAGCGGTCGAACGGGTCGAGGCGCTGTCCGATGCGTCTGAAGAAAAGGACGAAGTGCAGGTCTTTTCCCTGCGCGGCCTGCTGCCCGGCAAGCGGACCGGCGCATGGGGTTTTGCCATCCTGATCCTCATCGCCTTTCTGGCCGTGCCGATCTGGAGCTATGCAAGTCACAAGGGCGTCAAGGAACGGGCCAAAACCTTTCATGCGGACCAAAGCTGGTCCAGCGGCCCTCTATCGCTGGCCCACCGGTCGCTCGAAAATAATTGTCAGGCCTGCCATGTCGACGCCTTCGTCTCGGTCCGCGACAGTGCCTGTGTCGCCTGCCACACTAATGTCCACGACCATGCCGATCTGGCGCGGCTGGCGCTCGCCAAAGGCACGCCCGGTATTGGCGGCCACATTCTGGCGGGCGTTGCGCACATGTTCAACAAACCTGACGGCACATGCGTCGATTGCCATAGCGAACATGAGGGCGCTGGGCCGATGCAGCCCACGCAGCAGATTTTCTGCACCAATTGCCATGACGGGCTGAACGGGCGGCTGATCGACACGAAAATCGAAAATGTGGCCGATTTTGGTAAATCGCATCCCGAATTCCGGCCTGCGATCATGACAACACCTGGCAACCATCCCGCCTTCACGCGCATATCACTGAACAAGAGACCGACCGAAAACAGCGGCCTGAAATTTCCGCACAAACTGCACCTGTCGCGCACCAATGGCGTGGCCCGCATGGCCCAAACGATGAAGGCGGATCA
This sequence comes from Alphaproteobacteria bacterium, assembly GCA_016650315.1. Lineage (GTDB taxonomy): Bacteria > Pseudomonadota > Alphaproteobacteria > Sphingomonadales > Sphingomonadaceae > Rhizorhapis. The sequence continues at coordinate 2,482 of JAENVZ010000048.1, forward strand.
TGGCTTCGGCAATGCGCTCGCGTGCAAGGATTGTCATGTTCCCACCGCTGACGGCGTGCGTTTCCAGCCCGTCGACATGAAACAGAATTGCGCCATGTGCCACAGTCTGGCTTTCGAGGAAATCGGCGGCACGCTCCGCACCCTGCGTCATGGCGAACCCAGACAGGTCATTGCCGACCTGCGCGCCTATTATCGCTCAAGCGGCCCTGAAAAGCCGATCAGCCTTGGCGGCATGGCGCGGCGGCGACCCGGCCAATATGCGCAGGGGCAACTTTATCATGCCTATTTCGATGCAGCGGCGGCGCGTCCATCACGGGCCGACGCCGCGATCCGCACGGTCTTTTCCAAAGGCGGAGCCTGTTACGATTGCCATACGATCACGCCGCCGGTCGCGGCCGGTTCGGATGACTGGCGCGTTATGCCCGTGCATCAGACTATGCGCTATATGGGCAAGGGCTGGTTCGATCATGACGCGCACAAGACGGAAAAATGCGAAAGCTGCCACGCGGCCGCAAAGTCGGACAAGGCCAGCGACGTGATGTTGCCCGGCATCGCCACGTGCCGCACCTGCCATGGCGGACCCGAGGCAAAGGCTGATATTCCGTCCAGTTGTGCTTTATGTCACAATTATCATGCCGACGAAGGGGCACCATGGGCAACGAAACAACGAGTCGCGGCCATGAATCCAGGCACGAATGATCAACCGGCAGGAGCGCAGGATCGCGATAAATAGGGGGGAATACCAGTGCTGATCGCTCAGATCACGGATGTCCATCTGGGCTTTGACCCGGATAATCCGGCGGAGTTCAACCGGAAGCGGCTGGATCAGGTTCTGCGCTTGCTGTGCGAGGGTCCCAACCGGCCCGACGTTCTGCTTGCGACCGGCGATCTTGTCGATCTGGGCGACCCTGCAAGCTACAAGCGGCTTGTCAACGCGCTCAGCATCTGCCCCTTCCCGGTATGGCCCTGCGTGGGCAATCACGACAACCGCGCGAATTTCCAGAAATATTTCCCTGACATTCCTGCGGCAGATGGCTTTATCCAATATGAAGCGGATCTGGGTCCCTTGCGCCTCATCGTTCTCGACACGCTGGAGGAAGGGCGTCACGGCGGCGCGTTTTGCGACAAACGCGCCAATTGGCTCAACGCCCGCCTGGCCGAACAGGTGGACAGGCCAACGATCATCGTCATGCACCACCCGCCTGTAGAAGTCGGCATTGACTGGATGGACATTCATCCTGAGGAACCCTGGGTATCACGTGTAACCGCGGCTATCGCTGGCAGGTCACAGATCAAGGCCATCATTTGCGGTCACCTGCACCGGGCGATCGTGGCACCCTGGAACGGCACTACCGTTGCTATTTGTCCATCGACCGCACCACAGGTTACACTGGACTTGCGTCCCATGGACCCCGAAGTGCCTGACAACCGCCCCATGATCGTCGCCGACCCACCAGCCTTTGCTCTGCACTGGTGGAACGGACGTGAACTTGTCACCCATTTCGATACGGCCGACGAGCATGTCATGCTGGCCAAATATGACGCATCCATGCAGCCATTGGTACGCAGCTTGCTTGCAGAACGTCCCAATTAATTCATGACGCAGAGCAGCAAAGGCGCAGTTTCCGGCCTATTCCCATGACATCGCCAGGGGAGTAGAATTGGCCTGCTGCAGTCGGTGTTCATGCCTAAAGGCAGGACGTTTGCAGGAGAGTGATGCACCGGTGAAATCCCGGAAATCAGCCGACTGCAGCACTTTTTCTCACGTGGCAGCTTTCTGAAAATTCGATGCGACTCGGGCTGCGAAGCGGCGGACTACCTTGCAATTGCAAAATATGTAAGCGCTCATCACCTTTTCGCAATTGCAGCATTGTTCGCCGTCCGGCATAGAGAAATTGCCTTTCAGGCATCCTCTCCTAAAACTTTCAGAGCTGGTCCTTAGGGACCGGCTCTTTTTTTGAAATATGTTTTGGATCAAGCCAAACCATGGTCATCCGCCATGGGCACAACGGGTAAATCGTCAGCCGCTATTGCGTAATGCGGTCGCAATTGCATTGATTGACAGCTCAATCCCTTCACGGATGCGTGGGTCTTCCTCGCCACTGCGGTGACGTTTCAGCAGTTCGATCTGGAGCAGGTTCAGCGGTTCGATATAGGGCAGACGTAGCCGGATCGACGTATCGAGCGCCGGGTTCTTCTCCAGCAGGCGGGACTGGCCCGTGATGGTGAGCAAGCCTTCATGCGCCTGGTCCCACCCGTCACGAATCCGTCCGAAAATCGCCTGACCCAATTCCTGATTTTCGACCAGCCCAACATAACGCGCGGCCAGCGCCATGTCGGATTTCGCCAGCACCATTTCCATATTGGCAAGCGTTGCCTGAAAAAAGGGCCATATTTGCGCCATGTCGGCAAGCAACGACTTGTCCTCGAACCCTGTGATGGCGTGACCGACACCATACCAGCCTGGCAGCATGACCCGCGCCTGCGCCCAACTGAAGACCCAGGGAATTGCGCGCAAATCCTCGATCCGGTCGCTTTTGGTTCGGCTGGCGGGGCGCGAACCAATCTTGAGGCCAGCGATTTCGGAAAGCGGTGTCATCTGGCGAAAGAATTCGCGGAAACCCTCAGTGTCGTAAACCAGTCCACGATAGGCCGCGAAAGCGCTCGCAGACAGTTGATCCATCGCCATGGAAAAACGGACCGTATCACGTTCGGACAGCACTTCCGGTTCCAGACTGGCGAGCAGCGTGGCGCTGGTCATCGCCTCCAGATTCACCATGGCGACATCGCGCGTGCCATATTTGGCTGCGATCACCTCACCCTGTTCGGTAATGCGGATGCGGCCCTGCACCGTACCGGACGGCTGGGCGCGAATGGCGGCAAAGGAAGACCCCCCGCCCCGCCCGACCGCACCGCCGCGACCGTGGAAAAGCTGAATGGCCGTACCCGCACGGGCAAAAATGGGTTCAAGCGCTTTGCTCGACTGGTGCAACCCCCAGGTGGAGGTCAGGTAACCGCCATCCTTGTTGCTGTCGGAATAGCCGATCATCACTTCCTGATGCCCGCGCCGCGTCACCAGTGCGTCAATCTCTGGCAATTCGAAATAGGCGGCCATGATTTCAGGCGCGGCTTCAAGGTCGGCGACGGTTTCAAACAGTGGCACCGCCATGATCGCGGCATGCGGCGGATCGCCACTCTCTGCGACGCGCCACAGACCCGCTTCCTTCAGCAATATATTGACCTCCAGCATGTCGGACACGCTTTCAGCTTTGCTGATATTATAGACGGTGATGCACTGCGGCCCATAAACGCGGTGCGCTTCGGCGGCGGCATGGATGATGGCGAGTTCGCAGGTCGTTTCTTCCGAATATTCGATAAACCGGCTGCCAAGCGGGCGATTTGTCGCCAGCTCCTGGCGTAACAATGCGATGCGGGCATGTTCGTCGAGTCCAAGATAATTGGCCTCAACGCCCGCCACCTTCAGCAATTCCGCAACGACACGCTCATGAACGTCGCTATTTTGCCGCAAGTCCAGCGTCGCCAGATGAAAGCCGAAAGTTTCGACCGCACGAATCAGGCGGCCCAGCGCACCTCCGCTCGCCAGCGCGCCGGCGCCCTTGCTTTGAAGGCCAGCCGCGACGGTGATCAGGTCATGACGGAATTCACCGGGCAATATATAAGGTTCGGCGGGCAGCACCGATGGGCGCGGGGACCGCTTGCCACATAATTTTTCATGCGTCGCCGAAAGACGTGCGTAAATTCCCGAAATGGCGCGTCGATACGGCTCATCCTGGCGGCTCGGCGAGGTGTCACCGCTGCTTTCCGCTAGCGCCAGCACGCCTTCGGGTACATCGGCCAGTTCGGTTGAAATCGACAATTCTGCGCCCAGCGCGTGCAGCGCATCAAGATAGTGGACAATGGCCGATTCGCAGGCACGCGACAAAGCGAGGCGGAGCGAATCCGCCTGGACATAGGGATTGCCGTCGCGGTCGCCGCCGATCCAGCTGCCGACGCGCAAGAAACTGGGCGGACGGTGACCCAGCTCACGTTCCCAGCGGGCATACAGGGCGGGGAGAACCGGCAAAAATATCTCGCGCAGATAGGTAAGCGCATTTTCGACCTCGTCGGCGACAAAGAGACGTTCACGCCGTAGCGGCCGCGTCTGCCAGAGAAGCGCAATCTGACGGTAGATCGCCTCATCAACCCTGTCACCGCTCTCGGATTCGACAAAGCCAGCATCCTTGAGGTGCATGAGTTCGGCAATGCGGTTCTTGTGGTCGATCATGCTCTTGCGCCGCACCTCGGTCGGATGGGCGGTCAGCACCGGAACGATGAGCGCCTTGTCGAGCAGCTTCATGACAGCGTCGGTGCCGATGCCATGCTCCTTCAGACGCTTGAGCGCCGATGCCACATCGACACCCGGTTCTGCCGCGACCCCCTGCCGGTCTTCAGCAAGGTTGGCGAGCATCGAAAACAGCATGAAGCCACGGACGAAATTGATGGTGTCGTCCAGACTCAATGCATCCAGTCCCGGATCGACCACATCGGCGCCAGCCACACCGCGCGCACGATCGACCGAGGATGAACGAATATATTCGGTCTGGCGATAGAGCTTGTCCCCGCCATAGGCGCGAATCACTTCACCCAACAGGCGCCCGAGGAAACGGATGTCAGGATTTTGCGTAATGGGTAAAGATGTCGCCATAAGATAATGCTGCGCCGCAACAGGGGTTTGGTCAAGAAAAATGGGCTATCAGGGGCAGTCCTGATCCCTTAATCTCCCTCTTCGCGGCCCTTCAGTTCGTCGCCTGTCAGGGTTGCGACATGCAAAACATTGGTCGAACCCGGCGTGCCGAAGGGGACGCCTGCAACCATGATCACTTTGTCACCCGCCTTGGCAATGCCGTGGCGCAGCACCATACGGCGGCCTTTTGCGATCATTTCCTCAAAGCTGCCTATATCCTTGGTGCGCACGGCATGGACACCCCAAAGCATGCCCATTTTCCGGGCTGTATCTGCACGGGGGGTCAAGACCAGCACCGTTGCACCCGGTCGCTCACGTGCGACGCGTCGGGCGGTACTGCCCGACAATGTAAAGCAAATGATCGCGCTCGCCGAAACGGTGCGGGTGATGCTGTTAGTCGCTTCGGCAAGAGCATCTGCCGTAGTGGGATCAGGCTTGGTTTCGGTAAAATGCAGACGGGCAAGATAGCCGGGGTCGGCCTCCACGCTCTGCGCGATACTGTCCATCATCTTCACCGCCTCTTCGGGCCAGTCCCCCGCCGCGGTTTCAGCCGACAACATGATCGTGTCCGCTCCGTCATAAACTGCGGTCGCTACATCGGATACCTCGGCCCTGGTCGGCGTGGGCGACTTGATCATGGATTCGAGCATTTGCGTCGCTACCACCACCGGCTTGCCCAGCCTGCGGGCGCTGGCGACGATCTGTTTCTGCAACGGCGGCACCGCTTCTGGTGGCAATTCGACGCCCAGATCGCCGCGCGCGACCATGACGGCATCACATGCCTCTAATATTTCGTCGAGCCGATGGACGGCGGAGGGCTTTTCGATCTTTGCCAGCAACGCCCCATATCCACCCATCAACCGGCGCGCCTCCGCCATATCCTCAGGCCGTTGCACAAAGGAAAGCGCAACCCAGTCAACACCCTGCTGCATGGCGAAGGCAAGGTCGCGGCGGTCCTTGTCGGTCAAGGCGGCGAGCGGCACCACGACATCGGGAATATTGACGCCCTTGCGGTTGGACAGCGCCCCGCCTACCTCCACAATCGTGTCGATGCGGTCGGATGTCACCGCCTTGACCCGCAACACCATCTTGCCATCGTCAAGCAGCAGCCGGGTTTCAGGTTTCAGCGCTGCATAGATTTCCGGGTGCGGCAGGTTCACCCGATGAACGTCGCCCGGCGTTTCATCCCGGTCGAGAGTGAATTTCGCGCCAACCTTCAGCATTACGACGCCATCGGCAAATGTACCGACACGCAGCTTTGGACCCTGCAAATCGGCAAGGATGGTGGTCGGGCGGCCAAATTCCTTTTCCATCGCCCGGATCGCTTCAATGCGGGCTGCATGATCGGCATGGTCGCCATGACTCATGTTGATGCGGAAAGCGTCCACCCCCGCCAGATAAAGTTTGCGGATCATCTCTGGACTGTCGCTGGATGGTCCCAGCGTAGCCAATATACGGACCTTGCGCGACCGTGGACCCATTTTCTTCGACACACCTACTCCTGCGCATAAAGGGCCGCCCCTATATGGGGACAACCGGTAGAATGGCTGAAATTCCAAGCTGCACGACAAGGAGAACGAATTTGCCTGATAGCATAGTGAATGATGCGGTAGCCGCAACGGCTTTCCGCCGCCTGCTGAAACATTTGCAGCACCGTACCGACGTGCAGAATGTCGAGCTGATGGGTCTGGGCGGATTTTGCCGCAATTGCCTGTCCGACTGGATACAGGAAGCCGACGAAACGCTGACAAAGGAACAGGCGCGTGAGATCGTCTACGGCATGCCATATAGCGAATGGAAAGCCCGCCACCAGACCGAAGCAACACCCGAACAACTCGCCCGGATGAAGGAAAGCGTGGCCAAGAATGCCGGAAGCCATTAGAGGCTTGGCACACTGATTCACATTCCCCCCGTTTGCTTCGAGCTTGTCGAGAAGACGTCTCGACGGACGCATCTCGACAAGCTCGATGCTGCTCGAAGCAAACGGAAATTTGAAACAAGGAGTCCATAATGAGTGAAGGCAATGTCGCGGCCGATCAGCTGCGCCTGTTCATCGAACGTATCGAACGACTGGAAGAAGAGAAAAAGGGCATCGCCGACGACATCAAGGACGTCTATGGCGAAGCCAAGGCGACAGGTTATGATACCAAGACGATGCGCGCCATCGTCCGCTTGCGAAAGATGGAAAATCACGAGCGGCAGGAAGCAGAAGCATTGCTGGAAACTTACAAGGCAGCGCTCGGGCTGGAGTAAGGGGCGGGCGGTTGCAAGGCCCCGTCCCACAGGCTAGATAGCCCGATCATTTTATCTATAGAAACAGCAGGAGCAGGCCCGGTGGCCGGTCACAGTAAATTCAAGAATATCATGCATCGCAAGGGCGCGCAGGACAAGAAGCGCTCCGCCATGTTTTCCAAGCTCAGCCGCGAAATCACCGTGGCGGCGAAGATGGGCATGGCAGACCCGGATATGAACCCGCGTCTGCGCCTGGCGATCAACGCCGCCAAGGCACAGTCCATGCCCAAGGACAATATCCAGCGGGCTATCGACAAGGCAAGTCAGGCGGGCGGCGAAGATTATGAAGAAATCCGGTACGAGGGCTTTGGCCCCGGCGGCGTCGCGTTGATCGTCGAAGCGCTGACCGACAACCGCAACCGCACCGCAACCAATGTCCGCACGGCCTTTTCGAAGAATGGCGGCAATTTGGGCGCGTCAGGCGCGGTCAGCCATGGTTTCGACCGGCTGGGCCTCATCACCTATCCGGTAAGCGTGGGCGACCCGGACAAGGTGTTCGAGGCGGCGCTGGAAGCGGGCGCAGAGGATGTCAGTTCGTCCGACGAGGAGCATGAAATCTGGACGGCGCTCGATGCGCTGCATGAAGTTGCCAAGGCGCTGGAACCTGTGTTGGGCGAGGCGGAAAGCGCCAAGCTCGCATGGAAACCGCAAACCATGGTCGATGTCGATGAAAGCGCGGCGCAGTCGCTCTTCAAGCTGATCGACGTGCTTGATGATGATGACGATGTTCAGACCGTCTGGGGCAATTATGAGGTTTCGGACGAGTTGATGGAGAAACTCGGTTAGAATCAAGTGTGATATCCGTTCGTCCCGAGCGAAGTCGAGGGATGCAGGCATTACGCTCATGTGTCTCGACTTCGCTCGACATAAACGGATTCATTCTTGATCATCCTCGGCCTCGACCCCGGCCTTGGCACCACGGGCTGGGGCATCATCGCCGCCGAAGGCAATCGCCTTTCCCATATCGCCAATGGTCAGATCAAGACCGACAGCAAGATGCCGCTGGCCAGCCGGTTGCTGGTGCTCGATCTGGCGCTCACCGACCTGTTGCTGGAACACCATCCCGAAAGCGCGGCGGTCGAGGAAGTGTTCGTCAACGCCAATCCGCAATCGACGCTGAAACTGGGTCAGGCACGCGGCGTCGTGTTGCTCGGCGCGTCGCGGTCGGGGCTGGAAGTGGGCGAATACGCCGCCCGCCTCGTCAAGAAATCCGTGGTCGGCGTCGGCAATGCCAGCAAGGATCAGGTCCACGCCATGATTGCCCGCCTGCTGCCCGGCGCGAAAATAGCCGGACCGGACGCCGCCGATGCGCTTGCAGTTGCGATCACCCACGCGCACATACAAGCAAGCGCGCGAAGGATGGAGGGACGATGATCGCGAAATTGAAAGGCCTGCTCGACAGCACCGGGATCGACCATGCGATCATCGACGTGCAGGGCGTGGGCTATCTGGTCGGCGCATCGTCGCGCACACTGGCGGCGCTGGGCAGCGTGGGGGAAGCCTGCACCGTCTATACAGAAATGCTGGTCAGCCAGGATTCGATCCGGCTGATGGGCTTTGCCAGTGGAGAGGAGCGCGACTGGTTCAAACTATTGACCGGCGTGCAGGGCGTGGGCGGGCGCGTGGCGCTGGCCATATTGTCGGCGCTGGAACCCGCCGAACTGCACCGCGCCGTGGCGATGGGCGACAAGGCGATGGTCGCGCGGGCGAATGGCGTGGGGCCAAAGCTCGCCGCGCGGATCGTCAATGAACTGAAGGACAAGATCGGCGCCGCACCAATCGGCAGCGTAATGACAGGAGGACTGGCCGCTATGCCGGTCGGCAGCCATGCAAGCGATGCCGTGTCAGCCCTGCAAAATCTAGGGTTCCGGCCCGCCGAAGCCAGTATCGCAGTGGCAGCAGCCGAGGGGGAACTGGGCAACGACACCACGCTGGACGCATTAGTGCGGCTGGCGCTCAAGAAGGCGGCGAAGTGATACGTGCTGCTTTCACACGAACGGCCAATTGGCTATTGCCTGAACGATGACCGACACTAACCGCCTCATCACCCCCGCCCGCCGCGCCGAGGATGCCGATGCGGCGTTGCGGCCCAAGACGCTGGACGAATTTATCGGACAGAAGGCCGCACGGGAGAATTTGCGGGTCTTTATCGAGGCGGCGCGGACGCGGAGCGAGGCGCTGGATCATGTGCTGTTCTTTGGCCCCCCCGGCCTTGGCAAAACCACATTGGCGCAGATCGTCGCGCGGGAAATGGGCGTCGGTTTTCGCGCCACGTCCGGTCCAGTCATTGCCAAATCAGGCGATCTGGCCGCGCTTCTGACGAACCTCGACGAAGGCGATGTGCTGTTTATAGATGAAATCCACCGGCTTAATCCGGCGGTTGAGGAAATTCTCTATCCCGCGATGGAGGACCGGGCGCTTGACCTGATGATCGGCGAAGGCCCTTCGGCGCGGTCGGTGCGGATCGATTTGCCGCAATTCACCCTGATCGGCGCGACGACGCGGCAGGGGTTGCTGACCACCCCGCTGCGCGACCGCTTCGGCATTCCCGTGCGATTGAATTTCTACTCGGTTGAGGAACTGGAACTGGTGGTGCGCCGCGCCGCGCGGCTGCTCGATCTGGGCATTGCGGAGGATGGCGCGCATGAAATCGCCCGCCGTGCGCGGGGAACACCGCGCATCGCGGGCCGTCTGCTCCGCCGGGTGCGCGATTTCGCCAATGTCGCGGGTACGGCGATGGTCGATGCCAAGGCTGCCGACGCGGCGCTTAACCGGCTGGAGGTCGATAATCTGGGCCTCGACGCGATGGACCGGCGTTATCTGCACATGATCGCGGACATCTATCGCGGCGGGCCGGTGGGCGTCGAAACGCTGGCGGCGGGCCTGTCCGAACCGCGCGACACGATTGAGGAAGTGATCGAACCGTTTCTGATCCAGTTGGGCCTGATCGCCCGCACGGCGCGGGGACGGTGTCTGAATGGCCGGGGATGGACGCATCTGGGCCTGACCCCGCCCGAGGATGCCGGACAGGCCGGGTTGTTCGAATAGCGGGGCAGATCGCACATTAGGGCTTTGCGCCGAGTCGCCCGCCCGCTACATGCAATCTTCATGAATTCCTCCGCCCCCCTGAAACCAGCAACCGGCCGGTTCCGCAATGGCGCGCATGAGTTTCCCGTGCATGTCTATTTTGAGGATACAGACGTGTCGGGCATGATCTATCACGCCAATTATCTGCGCTATATGGAGCGGGCGCGATCGGACATGCTGCGGCTTGCCGGGATCGATCAGCGCGGCGGCATGGAAAATGGCGAGGGCTTTTATGCTGTTTCCGACCTTTCCATCCAGTACAAGCGACCCGCGCGGTTGGACGATGATTTGCTGGTGGTCAGTAAAATCCTGGAAATTCGCGCGGCATCCTGCCGTATTCATCAGACAGTCATGTGCGATGATCAGATATTGACCCAGGCCCAAGTCACCGCGGCCTATCTGTCACCCGGCGGCAAGCCAAAACGACAGCCAAAAGCCTGGATCGACATTTTCACACAGCTTCAAAACGGGGAAGACAACAACCTATGAGTGCATCGCTTCCGGCCATATCCCTTGTGACAGAGGCCGCGACGATTTCGCCGTTCGCCCTGTTCATGCAAGCCGATATTGTGGTGAAGCTGGTCATGCTTGGCCTGCTGCTCGCCAGCATCTGGACCTGGGCGATCATCCTGAGCTTCGCCGTCAAATTGTCGAAGACCAAAAAGGCATCGGACAAGTTCGAACAGGATTTCTGGCGAAGCGACGATATCGACCGCTTTTATGACCTGCACGATCGGTCGAACCTGCCCAGCGCCAAGATTTTTTGCGCAGGCGTCAAGGAATGGCGTCGTTCGACCAAGGGCCATACCATCGACCGCGAGGGTACGCGCGACCGCCTGTCGACCACCATGGGCGCGGCGGTTGCGGCAGAAATGGATCACCTGTCGGACCGGCTCAACATCCTTGCCACCGTGGGCAGCGTCGCGCCCTTTGTCGGCCTGTTCGGCACGGTATGGGGCATCATGCGCAGCTTCACCTCCATCGCCGCTGAAAACAACAGCAGCCTTGCCGTCGTCGCGCCGGGCATTGCCGAGGCGTTGTTTGCGACCGCCATTGGCCTGTTCGCGGCCATTCCGGCGGTGATCGCCTACAACCGGTTCAGCCACGGCATCAATCGGCTGGAGGCCCGGCTCAACCGTTTCGCCGATGGCTTTTATTCGACGCTGAGCCGCGAACTGGAGGCCAGCCGCTAATGGGTATGGGCACCATGCCTTCGGGCCGTCATGGCCGTCGCCGCGCGCCCATGGCCGACATCAACGTCACGCCGATGGTCGATGTCATGCTGGTGCTGCTCATCATCTTCATGGTGACGGCGCCGTTGCTGGTGACCGGCGTACCAGTGAACCTGCCTGAAAACCGCGCCAATCCGATCGATCAGAGCCAGGAGCCGGTGCAAGTGTCGGTGGGCAGCGATGGGCGCGTGTATATCGATGACGTTGAAACATTGATGACCGACCTTCCCGACCGGTTCGAAACGATCCGAAAGGAAAAGGGCGACGTCAAACAAGCCCCGCAAGTGTACCTGCGTGCTGACAAGCTGCTCGATTATGGGCAGGTAATGCTGGTGATGGGGGAACTCAATCGGGCCGGATTGAACCGGGTCGCGCTGGTCAGCACCGATTCATCCGGCAAGCGATAAGGCTGACCGTTCATGGAACGCGCGGAGAAAATCGGTTTTGGCATTGCAACGGCAGGACATGTCCTGCTGTTCGGTGTGCTGTCCGCCGGTTTCTTGAGCACGCCCAATCCCCTGAAACTGCGCACCCCGCCCATCGAAGTGCAACTGGTAGATGAAGTAGGGCTGGAAATGGCGGCGCCTAAAATCTCGCACGAGGAAATGGCGGCAAGCCAGGCGCCTGAAATCGGTCCCACCGAAGAGGCTGAGCGTATCGCGCCCAAGTCGCCCGAACCTGCGCCGCTGCCTGCACCGCCGCAGCCAAAGCAAGCAGCGCCCGCGCCCAAGCCCACCAAGCAGGCGAGACCCAAGCCGACACCGCCCAAGCAATCCGAATCTTCAAAGGCGCAGGCGAAGCCCAAAGCCGATAAGCGTGCGCGTGGATCATTGTTGGGCAGCGATTTCCTTAAAGGCATCCAGACCGAGCGTCCGACCAAGGCAACCGCTACAACGCCGCCCGCCGAAAAGATGAGCAGTTCACAAGTCGCCAGTCTGAACGCGGTAATCTATCGCCAGCTCAAACCGTTCTGGAAACCGCCCTCCGGCGCCGACGCCGAATTGCTCAAGACGCAGCTTAGTGTGCACCTGAACCGTGATGGATCGCTTCAGGAGCGGCCTGAAGTTGTCGGAACGACTGGCGTAACGCCCAGCAATGAGGCACAGGTCAACCTGCATCAGGAACGGGCTGTCCAGGCGGTCATGCGTGCCGCGCCGTTCACTAATCTGCCCGAACAATATTATGATCAATGGAAGTGGCTGAAGCCGCTCAATTTTGACGGAAGGCTTGCCCAATGAAGATTGTCGAGACCCTGGCAATGGCCGCGCTGGCGGCTTTGCTGATCGTCATCCCACCCGCCAAAGCGCAATTGAGCGTCGATGTTACCGGAGAGATCGACAGCGATCTGCGCATCGCCATCCCCGCAATGCCTAGCCAGAAAAATGCCGATACGCCCGCCGGTTCGACCGATGTTCTGGGTCGCCAGATCGCCGAAGTCATCGCGTCGGAC
>JAENVZ010000049.1 GCA_016650315.1 Alphaproteobacteria bacterium
CCATTGCCTTGGGTGGGCTGATCCTGTCGATGGTGCATTTTTACGAGGGTGACGGCACGACCGATATGGCCTTTGGCGGGTTTTCGTTGGCATTGGCGCTGCTTCCGGCTGCTGCCCATATCGTCTTTGCTGGCCTGTGCGGCGGCCTTTTCTCTGCCGGGTTGGATCGTGCCGCCGACGATCGGCGTGATCGGTGTCGCTCTCTTGCATCTGAGTGCGCTTGGCGGCGACAGACGGATCGAATGGAGCGCATGGGCCTTCGCAGCGGGCGGGCTGTGCCTGTTGAGTATAGACCGTCATGCAGCAGACGAAATGTTGCGCTTGCTGGGTGAGGATCAGCGCGTCGATGTCGCCATCGGCCTTGTCCAATGGGCAGGTCTGGCGCTGGTTTTCGCACTGTTCGCTTGGCGCGCCCGTTTTACGGAGGGTGGCATGACGGCGCAGGCTGCAGCGGCGCTGATGACCTATGGTGCCTTGGCTCAGATCGTTCCGGTTTCGGTGCTGCCGCTGGTCCCGGCGATTGGCCTGATTGGCCTTGCCCAATGGAACCGCCGCCTTGCGCCCGCCCGCCTTGCGTCCGACCGCCTGCTGCCCGGCTTGGGTGCGCTGTTGAGCCTGTCGGTGGCGTGGGCCGCCGTGCCTGTGCTGCAATGGTTTGAACAGGCGTCCCTGTCCCTGATCGGCGATCCGGTGCTGGCCACCAACCTGCCTGTGATCCGGGATATGATGGTGCGGCTGATGCTGCCGTCGCTTGCAATTGGCGTGGCGATCTGGCTGGGCCGTGACCATGTCCGCGCTGTCGCTTGGCGGGTTGCAACCGTGGTGCCGGTGGCATTGGGCGGTGTGGCCTTGCATATCGCCTTCAAGCAGCTTTTTGCCCTGTCGTCCTACCCCGATTTCATCGGCCTTGGCTTTGCCGAGCGGACATTGTGGGAGGCGCTGTTGCTGGCTATCAGTGTTGCGGCATGGCATTTTGCACCGCGCCTGCCGTGGTTGCGCATAGTCGCACTTGGCTTTGGCGCGGCAGCGATGGCGCATCTGGGCTGGTACACCATATTGGTCCACAATCCGCTTGGTGTAGAGCAGGCCGTGGGTCATGTGCCTGTCTTCAACCTGCTGCTTCCTGCCTATGGTCTGCCGCTGCTCTGGCTCTGGTTGGCGCGCCGCCATGAACCAGCGCTTTGCGAACGGCATGACCGGCTGCGGTCCGTGCTCCAGATGCTTTTGATCGTTCTGTTCTGCCTCTCGGGTCTGCGGCAGGTGATTCACGGTTCTATCCTGACCATGGGCGGCGTCAGCGACGCGGAGGATATTTTCCGGTCGATCATCGCCATCCTGCTCGCCATCGGATTCCTGCTTTGGGGTATCGCGCGGGCGTCGCGTGACTGGCGGATCGCATCGCTGGTGTTGATGATCGGCGCTGTGGGCAAGGTGTTCCTGTTCGATGCGTCGGGCCTCGATGGGTTGCTCCGCATCGGTTCTTTTGTCGCTCTGGGTTTCAGCCTGATTGGTATTGGCTGGCTTTACAGCCGCCATTTGAAAGGAGATAAACCGTTAACTTCAGCGGAATGAAGTGCGGTTAAGCCGGACGGCGGTCCCAAGGAGTTTCTATGTCGGCACCTGATTTTTCGTTGCTTGCCAAACGCCGCTTTGCTCCCTTGTTCGTTGTGCAGTTTCTGGGCGCGTTCAACGACAATTTGTTGAAATTCGCACTGCTGTTTCTCGCCAATTTCAGCCTGTATGCCGCCGAGCCGGACAGGGCGGGAATGCTCGCCACGATTGCGACTGGCCTGTTCATTCTGCCCTATTTCCTGTTTTCCGCACTGGCCGGGCAATTGGCCGATGCGCTGGACAAGGCAAAGATCGTGCGCGTTGTGAAGGGCGCCGAAGTGTTGATCATGACGCTGGGGCTGACCGGGTTCTGGCTGGAATCGATACCCCTGCTGTTGGGCGCGCTGTTCCTGATGGGGCTGCATTCGGCGTTTTTCGGGCCGTTGAAATTTTCCATTCTGCCCCAGCATTTGCACAGCCATGAAATCATGGGCGGGACGGGCATGATAGAGGCAGGCACGTTCCTCGCCATATTGGGCGGGCAACTGCTGGCCGGGGTGATCGCGCCGTGGGAGGCGGGGCTGGTCGCAACCGGGCTTGCGTGCATTGGTTTCCTTGCGAGCCTTGCCATTCCTACCGCGCCCGCGACGGCGCCGGGACTTCGGATCGAACGCAACATCTTCAAAAGCACCTGGACCATATTGAATGCGGCGCGGGATGGCCGGGGCGTCTGGCTCGCCATATTGGGGATCAGCTGGTTTTTCGCGGTCGGCGCTATCCTGCTGGCCGAATTCGCGCCGCTGGTCAGTGGTACGCTGGGATCGCGGCAACAGGTTGCAACGCTGTTCCTTTTCATTTTTTCGGTCAGCGTCGCACTGGGTTCGGTGCTGGTGAACAAATTGCTGAAGGGCGAGGTATCGGCCCGTTATGTACCCATTTCGGCGCTGATGCTGGCCGGGTGCCTGATCGACCTGTGGCTGTCTACAAGCCGGTTTACGGTGCAGGCACCCAATGCCTCGATTGCCGAATTTCTCGCCAGCCCTGGAAGCTGGCACATCATTGCCGATCTGGTCGGCATCGCCTTTGCCGGCGGCATGTTCATCGTGCCGCTCTACGCCATTTTGCAGATGCACAGCCCGCCGGCAGAACGTTCGCGCATTATCGCGGCCAATAATATCGTCAATGCCGGGGTGATCGTGCTGGTCGTGGGGGTGACGACGGTAATGCTGGCGCGGGGGGAAAGCGTGCCGGGGATTATCGGCTTCATGGGCTTTGCAACGCTGTGCGTCGCGCTCATTTCCTGCTGGCTGCTGCCCGAAACCGTGATCAAGTGGATCGTGCGTACCAAGCTGAGGCTATTCTACCGCGTAGAAGTCATGGGCGCGGAAAATATGCCCAAGCCGGGTGAGCGGGCCGTGATCGTGGTCAATCATGTCTCGTTCCTCGATGGTCTGTTGCTGGCGGCTTTCCTGCCGGGCAAGCCGACTTTTGCCGTGCATACGCGGATTGCAAAGGCATGGTGGGTGAAGCCGTTTCTGGGCCTGTTTGATGTCTTTCCGGTTGATCCCACCAATCCCATGTCCGCCAAGGCCATGGTGAAAGCGGTGCGCGCTGGGCGGACGCTGGTGATTTTTCCCGAAGGCCGGATCACCGTCACCGGCGCGCTGATGAAGGTGTTCGACGGCCCCGGCATGGTAGCCGACAAGGCCGATGCGCCAATCATTCCGGTGCGGATCGACGGCGCGCAGTTTTCGCCATTTTCCCGTCTGCGCGGCAAGGTGCGGTTGCGGATGTTCCCGAAAATCACCCTGACCATATTGCCGCCACGGCGTTTCACGATTGAAGGCGAAATGAGCGCCCGCGCGCGGCGGGCCATTGCCGGACGCAAGCTGTATGATGTGATGAGCGATATGATCTTCGCCACGTCCAACAGCAGCCGGACTCTGTTCGAAGCCCTGATCGACGCAAAGGACATCCACGGCGGCAAAGCGCCGGTGGTTGAGGACATTAAGCGTGAGCCAATGGGCTACAAGCGGCTGTTGACCGGTAGCATGGCGCTGGGTCGGGTATTCGAACGGCAGGCTTCGCCGGGCGAAGCGGTCGGTCTGTTGCTGCCCAATGTGGCAGGCGTGGTAGCCAGTTTTTTTGGTTTGCAGGCGATTGGCCGGGTGCCAGCAATGCTCAATTATACCGCGGGTCTTGCC
>JAENVZ010000050.1 GCA_016650315.1 Alphaproteobacteria bacterium
GCAGAGGATGCCGATTATATCGTTGTCGATACGCCCGGACGCGATGATCGCTTCGCCAAATATATGGCGGCGCGCGCCAATACGCTGGTGACGCCGATGAACGACAGTTTCGTCGATTTCGACCTGATCGGGCAAGTCGATCCCGAAAGCTTCAAGGTCCGCAAATTGAGCTTTTATTCCGAGCTGATCTGGGAAGCGCGCAAGACGCGGGCCAAAAGCGACGGCGTCACCATTGACTGGGTGCTGCTGCGCAACCGGCTTCAGCATATCGAGGCGCGCAATATGCGGCGGGTGGGCGAAGCGCTCACTGAATTGTCGAAGCGGGTCGGGTTCCGCGTGATTCCGGGCCTGTCGGAGCGGGTTGTGTACCGCGAACTGTTTCCGTCGGGCCTGACCCTGCTCGACAAAGGACAATTGGGCGAACTGGGCGTCAGCCATATCGCCGCGCGGCAGGAATTGCGGGAAATGGTGTCGGGACTGTCCTTGCCGTTGGGGCTGGAGCAGGCCGTCCTTTGATGGGACCGTTCGCACTGATCCTTGCCGGGGTTGCGGTTTGGCTGTGGTGGACCGGCAAGTTGAAGCGCATCACCAGCCGCGATGGCATGGCGATCGGCATGGGCCTGATCGGGGCGCTGCTATTGATCAAGGGCAAGCCACTGGCCGGGCTGGCGCCGATGATCCTGACCGGGCTTTACGCCTTGTGGCGGTTGCGCCCGCCTGTCACTACCCGCCGGATCGAGCCGGTCAGCGTGGATATAGTTGAGGCACGGGCCATATTGGGTGTTGACGAAAACGCTGATCCTGACGCCATTCGCGCCGCCCACCGTCGGCTCATAACCCTGATGCATCCCGATCGAGGCGGGACCGAGGCACTGGCCCGAAAGATCAATACCGCGCGCGACCTGCTATTGCGTCATTATACCGAAAAACAGAGGCCGCCGGGGCGTGATTAGGCCAACAGCCCAAGATCGGCCAGGACCAGAAGGACAGAGCATGACCCACAATTTCCATCCGACCTCCCTTCGAGAATATGACATCCGCGGCATTGTCGGCGAGACGCTGACCGAAAAGGACGCCTATGCCATCGGCCGGGGGTTCGGCACGCTGATCGCGCGGGCTGGCGGCAGCCGGGTGGCGGTCGGATATGACGGCCGGTTGAGTTCGCCGGTGCTGGAGGCGGCGCTGGTCGAAGGATTGAACGCCAGCGGCATTCACGCTGTGTGCGTCGGCATGGGACCAACGCCGATGCTATATTATGCCGAAGCGGTGCTGGAGGTCGATGGCGGCATCCAGATAACCGGCAGCCATAATCCCGCCAATTATAATGGCTTCAAGATGGTGTTTCAGCACGGCCCATTTTTCGGCGCCGACATACAGACGCTGGGCCGCATGGCGGCGCAGGGCGACTGGGTCGATGGATCGGCAGGGTCGGAACGCGTCGAGATCATGGATCGCTATGTCCAGCGGCTGTTGCAGGATTTCGACGGGGCGGCCTATCGTATCGGATGGGATGCGGGCAATGGCGCGGCGGGACCCGTCATCGAAAAGCTGGTCAAGCTGCTGCCGGGTGAGCATCACCTGCTGTTCATGGAGGTCGATGGCAATTTTCCCAATCATCATCCCGACCCCACTGAAGAAAAGAATCTGGCCGACCTGAAAGCGCTCGTCGCGGACAAGAAGCTCGATTTCGGTGTGGCTTTCGATGGTGATGGCGACCGGATCGGCGCGATTGACGGGGAAGGCCGGGTCATCTGGGGCGACCAGTTGCTCGCCATTTTCGCCGAACCGGTACTGAAGGAATTGCCGGGGGCCACGATTATCGCCGATGTGAAGGCCAGTCAGGCGCTATACGAGCGTATCGCAGAACTGGGCGGCAAGCCGTTGATGTGGAAAACCGGGCACAGCCTCATCAAATCCAAAATGAAGGAAACGGGCAGTCCGCTGGCTGGCGAAATGAGCGGGCATGTGTTCTTCAAGCATCAATATTATGGCTTTGACGATGCAATCTATGCCGCGGTGCGCCTGATTCGCGCGGCAACGACGCTGGGCAAGAGCGTGACGCAGTTGCGCAGCGAAATGCCCGCCATGGTCAACACGCCCGAAATGCGGTTCCAGGTCGATGAAAGCCGGAAGTTTGCGGTCATCGACGAAATATTGGCGCGGCTGGCCGCCGACGGCGCACAGGTGAACGATACCGATGGCGCGCGCGTCAATACCGCCGACGGCTGGTGGTTGCTGCGCGCATCGAACACCCAGGATGTGCTGGTCGCCCGCGCCGAGGCAAAGGATGAGGCAGGCCTTGCGCGACTCATGACACAGATCGACAACCAGCTTGCGCTATCGGGCTTGCAACGCGGAGCGCAAGCCGGACATTAAAAAATTTCAGCGGCCACGGACCTTAAAAGTACATAATTCCGTAAGGGACATTGCATAGTTGCAGAAAATGCAATCGTGCAAACGCTTTTCGCAGTTGCAAACATGCCTGCTGCGACGCACAAAGAACCTGCCTTTCAGGCATCCTCTCCTAAAACTTTCGGGCCGTCCTTCGGGGCGGCCTTTTTTTTGCGCGGCGTCGAGACGCATATGAATCGTCTGCCAAGCCCCTCCAAGACCGCTGCTAGTTGGTCCTCCCAGGATTTGAGTGGCTTGACCGTCAACGGATAGTGGACCGATATTATTTGAATAATATATTGATATTATTTAGTAATTATTATTTCCATTGCCAGGACTGGTACTTTTTGTTTCTGCTCCGACATGAAAAAGCAATATAATGCTGAATGAGCGATCCTGAGTGAAAGAAGATTCCATATTCCAAAAAATACAAATTTCCTCTTGTAAAAAATATTGTTGCAGTGCACAAAGAACCTGCCTTTCAGGCATCCTCTCCTAAAACTTTCAGGCCGTCCTCCGGGGCGGCCTTTTTTTCGACATGCCGAGTCAATGAAAGCAGTATGGGAGGATATAGCGCGAGCGCCACCCCCCGGATCGTTTGCCGATATACCCGCCCGATGCTATTATCGCTGTATAAGACAGACGGAGCGGATGCCATGCGACGGTCTTTCTCTGAACAGTGTTTGGCCTTCCTTGCACCTTGGTTAAGCGCAGCAGCGATGCTGCTGACACCCGCCATTGCCGCAATGGCGCAGGACGCCCAGCCGGTTACCACCCCGGCAGCAACACATGTGGCAACCGGCAATGACGGATCAAAACGGATCACCCTGCCAATCCATATCGATGGCAAGGGGCCGTTCAATTTCGTCGTCGATACCGGGGCGGAACGCACCGTCATATCGCGCGAACTGGCGATCAGACTGGCGCTCGTTGCCGATGCGCCGGTAAAAATCAACAGCATTACCGGTATCTCTCAGGTCAATACCGTCATGATCCCCCGCCTGTCATACGGCCATGGCGAAATGCCCGCCGTGCAAGCACCCGTACTGGATGCGGATAATCTGGGCGCGGCGGGCCTGCTGGGTCTGGATGGGTTGGAATCCAAGCGGCTGGTCATCGACTTTCGCAAACAGAAAATGGAAATCAGCGACAGCAGAGAACCTGTCTTCAAGGACCCCGGCGCCATCATCGTGCGTGCGCGCCGCCGCTTCGGGCAACTCATTCTGGTGGATTCGCAAGCCAATGGCGAAAAGATTCAGGTGATACTGGATACCGGAACGGACCAGAGCATCGGCAATCTGGCACTGCTGCGCAAATTGACCCGCAAGCGAAAGATCGACGGGCTGCGGCCGGTTGAACTCACCAGCGTCACCGGCGATACGATGGTCGGCGGATGGAACGTCATCGAACAGGTCCGCATTGGGGGCATTAACGTCCAGAAGCTGGCGGTCGTGTTCACCGACATCAGCCCGTTTCATCAACTGGGCCTCGATGATAAACCGGCGCTGCTGCTGGGTATGGACGTATTGCGGCGATTTGACCGGGTCGCCGTCGATTTCGGCAATAAACGCGTGCATTTTCTGTTGCCTGACGGTGTTGAAACCGACCTGGGCGTGCGGCTGGCCAGTCGCTGAAGAATTATACCAACCTGCGCTGACGCCAACTCATCTACAGTATTCCTGCGAAGGCAGGAATCCAGGGCCACAAGCGCAGTTCTGCTTGACCCTGGACCCCGGCCTGCGCCGGGGTACGCCAAATGCATGGGTTGGCATCACCGC
>JAENVZ010000051.1 GCA_016650315.1 Alphaproteobacteria bacterium
CCAGCCCTCCGCGCAAGCTCAAGAAGATGGCGACACGCAGCCGCGGCTCATCGATGTACTGCGATACCCAGCTATCATCGCCAGTTGTATCGCCATTGGCGCGGTAAGCTATGTTCATGTCTTTTTCGTCACCTGGTTTCCAAGCTACCTTGCCGCCGAACGCGGGATGAGTCAGATCGAGATCGGCTTCATTTCAGCCATTCCTTGGGGATTGGGCGCCCTCGGCATGGTCAGCGGCGGATTGCTTTCCGACTATGCGACAAGGCGGTCCGGCGGGGGCCTGTTGGGACGAAAGCTTCTCTTGCTTGGATGCCTCGTTCCGGCCGGATTATGCCTGGTACTGGTACCCTTGGTTGATGGGAAATATATTGCTGTTGCGCTGATGGCTGGTACGGTCGGCCTGCTCTATGCATCTGGTCCAACCTATTTCGCGACCATCCGCCAAGCCGCCCCGCCTCAATTTCTGGGACGCGCCACAGGACTGGCAGTCCTGTCTACCGCGATCACTGCCGCTTTGGCTCCTGCCATCTCTGGCTATCTGATCAAGGCCACGGGCGATTATTTCGCAGCCTTCGCAGTCGCGGCCGCTCTTATCTCGTCGTCCGCCATTGCCTTCTTCTTCGTGGCACGGCTTCAGCCAGCGAAATATCCAGATACTCGCCTGTCCACACAGGCCTAGCCGAACGGAACGAGCCGCAGGGGCGCAGTGCAGGCTGCATAAGCGCGCCCCTGAATGTCCCAAGCGTCCGGTTTCTACGATATCACGCTTACATCTATCCCTTCTGCTTGATAATTATAGATTCGCTGGTTGCCCGGATGGCGATCGCTCAATGGCCGATCACATCCTCACACTTCAAAACGCCAGCCTGCGCGCCACATATCTGCTTTGATCGCGTAGGCTCATTGATCAGCTCAAAGACGCAGCATCATTACGATGTGTGGGCTGATGCGCTCACCGGGTAAAGACCACCTTGCCGGCCGTTCGCCCCTGCAGCATGGCAGCCATGCCTTCGATCGCATTCTCCATAGGCAGCACCAGACCAATTTCGGGATCAATCTTGGCCGTTACCATGAACCTCATGAGCGCATTCATTTCCTCAAGGGTTCCCATGACCGACCCGACGAGCCGTATTTGTTGTACAAACAGGCGTGAGAGGTCGGCATCGGGATCATCACCAGTTGTGGCCCCGACCGTTCCTATTATGCCGCCTGAGCGAACCGACTGCATGGTGTGCGCCCAGGTGGCGGTTCCGACATTGTCCACTACGGCGTCCACCGCGCGCGGCAGCGCATTTCCCGATTCAAATATCCGGTTAGCTCCCAGCCTTTCAGCGAGTTCCGAGCCTTCCCGCGTACGGCTGGTCACCCACACCTCCACCCCCGCGGCGGAGGCAAGCTGGATGAAAGCGGTGGCCATGCCGCCCGATGCTCCCTGGACGAGCAATGTTTGCCCTGCTGTGATCCCTATTCGGGTAAACAGCAGTCGAAACGCTGTGAGCCAGGCTGTTCCAAGAACACTCGCGTGCAAGGACGACAGACCATCAATCAGCGGAAGCGCATTGCGCGCAGGCATATAGACATAGTCCGCAAACGTACCATCCACCTTCTCGTGAAGAATGTTGAAGCCAGGATCGAGCGTTTCGTCGCCGCGCCAGTCAGGCGATCCGAGAACGGGATAGATTACTACGGGGGTGCCATCATCAAGTATCCCCGCGCCGTCGCAGCCAAGGGTGATGGGGAAAGGAATGCCCTCCGGGTGCGGTCCCCGGCCCATAGCAGTGAAGATGTCGTGCCGGTTCAAACTGGCGTGGGTCACTTTGACCCGTATCCAGTCCTTCGGTGCCTCTTTGGATTCGGCCCTCTCGCCCACAATGACCGCGGATAGTGGATCTTCGTGATTGGGCGTGTTGACATAGACTGCGAACATTGATCACTCCTAAGGTCGAGGTGCGACCTCACCGGTTTTGGTTCAGCCCTGATTTTGGTCGGGCGTGAAGATCGTTTTCCCCTGGGAGTCGCCTTCCCACATAGCGCGAAACCCGTCACTTGCCTGTGCCAGCGGCATTACCGCGCCGATTTTAGGACGGATCCCAGTATGCACTATGAAGCGAACCATATCCCGCATGTTATCCAACGTGCCCAGAACCGAACCCTGGATATTGAGCTGGTTTATGAAAACACGGCGGAGATTCGCTTTAGGACTCTTGCCGCTGGTACGTCCGGCAACGACAACCGTACCACCGCGCCGCACTGAAGCGAGAGAGTGCGACCAAGTTGCCTCGCCCACCGTTTCAAACACGGCATCCACCGGCTCGGGCAGCGGCTCACCAGACGCAAATGTGCGGTGTGCTCCAAGTTCCGCGGCAAGCGCGCGGCTGCGGTCCGTCCGGCCAGTGACCCATATTTCCATACCGGCCGCGCTTCCAAGTTGGATCAGCGCGGTCGATACGCCGCCTGACGCGCCCTGAACCAGCATCCTCTGGCCCGGTTTCATCCCGGATCGAACGAACAGCATCTTGTATGCCGTCAACCAAGCGGTGCCTAACGCGGCCGCTTCTACCGCGCTGACTTCTGCGGGGCGGGGAATGACGCAGCGCTTTGGCACAACAATATATTCGGCCATGGCGCCCGCGCGCAGCTCACTAAGGACATGAAAGCGCGGGTCCAAGGTCTCTTCGTCATGCCAATCTGGGTCGCCCATTCCCGGATAAATTATTACCGGGGTTCCATCCTCTAACAGTCCTGCACCGTCACACCCCAGGATCATGGGCAATGGCAGTGGCGGATGCTGAGTTACGCCCCGCAACGTCCAGAGATCATGGCGGTTCAGACTCGCGGCCTGCACCCTGACCTTGACACTCCCTTCATCCGCCAAGGGTTCAGGCATTTCCCCAACTATAAGCGCAGACAGCGGATCGTCGAAGTTGGGTTTCTCGGTGTAAGCGGCTAACATCCATGACTCCTATTCGGATCGGCCCATCTCTGACCTTTCGGCGGAGAGATGCATGGCGAAACACGCTCGCCCCTCTCGCAGATAACCGTGCGTGGATCGCCCCCGATGCCTGATCCTGTTAGCCAGACCTATGTGCCTTGTCAATTTTACGAAATTAGAATTTGCAGTGCGAACATTCAAAAATAGGTGGATGCCTTTATTGCCAATTCGCTCGTTGCGAGCGGTTCTTGCACGCTCCGGCAAGCTCTGAACAGCCCTCAAATATTTCGTTGTGCGGTTTCATATTTCGTCAGTTGACTGCTATTGCGCAGGACGTTAGGACAAATCCATCAATTAATCGCACGGTCCAGGAGATGAATCGGTGCTGTCAAATTTCCACCATGTCGCATTTCGCTGCCGCAACGCAGCCGAGACGACCCGTTTTTATACAGAAGTTCTGGGCCTCAAATATTCACATGCTGTGTTGAATGAGGTCGTTCCCTCCACGGGAGCGAAGGACCCGCACCTTCACATCTTCTTCGAACTCGAAGATGGCAGTTCCATAGCCTTCTTCGATGTGCCGAAGTCCCCCCCAGCGCAGCCGGACCCGAACACGCCGGAATGGGTTCAGCACGTAGCTTTCCAGGTCCGCAACATGGACGAACTGATGGAATCCAAGGCGCGCCTTGAGTCGCACAATATCGACTTCATCGGACCGATCAGCCACTATCCGGACCAATATTCAATCTACTTCTTCGACCCCAACGGCCTTCGTCTCGAATTTAATCTGCCTGCACCGCCCGGCACTGACGATAAAGCGGGAACTGCGCTGGAGTTGCTTGAGCGGTGGGAGAAAATGCGGTCCGCTGGACACTGGGAGCAGGGATCGGCAGTATCCGCTTAGGCTGATCAGATCGGCAAAAAGCATGGGACGAACTCGATTCTCGGGTCCTGATCTGTAATTTGTGAAGCTTTGGGGGTGCATCCCTTGAGGGCCTCAAGAATCTGTTCGCACTGACCTCCTGCAAAGCGGTCACCTTGTCTGCATCGGTCTAAACTTGAAGCTCGAACGAGCCGCGACCAAGGATCTGACCGTTTCCCAATAGCTCTACATTATGCTGGCCAGAGTAGAGGGTCCGGACACTAAGATTTTCGATCCGCTGTCGGTGTGAAAGAGTGGCGCTATGGCCGCTCTCCAGGATCAAGGTCTTAAGCTTGAAGACCTTGCGCGACGTCCGTCCATTCTTACGCACATAGTGGATCGCATAATCCAGGACGATTGTCTGGCGCTCCTCGCTTTCTGAGGTAATTCGGAACGAAACGGTTAAAGTCTCTCCTGCACGGATTTCTTTCGGCGAAATGGCAAGATCGTCGATTCTGATGTTCACGCCTTCGCTTGCCCCGACCAGGGAAAGCGCATCCTTGTTACCCGCCTTTACGAGACTACGAAGAGCGTGCCGCGCGATCCATTGCACGCGTGCATCCTCCCTTGGCCATCCTTTGATCCGGTCGAGCGCCCATTCCGGATTGTCCTTGGTAATATCATTGAGATGATTGGCCACCGACTTGCGCACATAGGGACTTGGATCAGCTCTCAAAGCCTCAAGGATCGGCGCGGCGGGTGATGGATCCCGGACAAGTGGTTCAATGCGAAACGACCAGGGTAGCCGCGGGCGGCTGCCTTCGCTCGCAAGGCGCCGCACATCAGGGCTATCATCATGCGCCCATCGCTCCATCACGGCCAGGGTGCGTTGCAGGTCACGGCGCAAGAAATGCCGGACCGCGAACTCAGAGGACCCAAATGGCGTAAAGAAACGCAGCGCATCCATGGAAAGATCAAACTCGTCTTGCCCGTATAAGGCGACAAATTCGGACAGCGTCAGTGTCACAAACTTGCTATCCAGGCGGGGGGCCACCGCCCGAAGCACCGCGACCGCTGATGGAAAGTCCATAGGTAGTGCCGCATGAAGCGCGTTGGCTACATGCCGCAATCGCTCCATCAATGTTAAATCGTCTAACCCGGCGAGGGTCTCCGCAAGGAAGCGGTCATGGTCGAAGGATTGCGACACTTTGGCAGTCTCTGCCGCGATATGATGAATGCGCGCGTGACTAAAGATACTGTCTTTCAATTTTGGCGCAGCTTCTTCAGGCTGCTTGACACTGATTTTTTGCGCGGTCCCATTAACCATAATTCACCCTCATATTTGCGGTTCCGCATCCGCGCCGACAAAAACAAGGGTGCGACCTCCCCTTTGCGGGAAATTGGATGCCCGCTAAAAAGGTTTGGGGACACAGCTACCTTGGTCCTTGGCGTCTCGACAGCCGACCTGATATAACCGTATTGCGAAAGGTAATATCGCCTGTCAATCGCCAAGCGCCCACCGCCAAAGGTATCTTTCATACGGCCAAGCAGTGCTAAGGGCTTGCGTAATTCACGAAAAGTCTGTTTGTAGAGGTAAGGATAAGGCGCACGTCTGCGCGGAGATGTTGATGACTGATAAGCGGAAGCCCTCTATAATCATGGATGAAGAGACTGAGATCGAAGCAGAGGCTGAAGTTGAGAGCGGCAATGGCCGTCAATTCATTTGGGCGCTCGCGCGCGGCTTGGATGTACTGCGCGCATTCCGAGTGAACGATCCGCCCTTGAGCAACCAGGAACTCGCCAAGCGAACGGGCTTTCCGCGTCCTACAATATCGCGGATCACGCATACCCTGACCGAACTCGGCTATCTAACCTATCATGAACGATATGGCTGCTATGAGCTTGGTGGTAGCGCGCTTGTGCTTGGCCATGTCGCGCGCGCAAATTTCAACCCGCTCGAACGCATTCGGCCCGCCATGCAACGCTTGGCAGAATTCAGCAATGCAAACGTCGGCATTGGCGCACGGGATCGATTGGAAATGATCTACCTGGACGTCATGTACGGGCCGTCGCGGATTAGCCTGCGTTTTGAGGTGGGATCAAAAGTGCCCATCCTATCCACAGCGATGGGACGTGCCTATATTGCGGCGGCACCTGATGACGAGGTCGCGTCCCTGGTCAAGCAGTTCCGAAAGATATCCAAGGACGATCCCGATGCGCCTCAACGGATCGTGAATCACGCAAAGGATGAGTTCAGCCGCCTTGGATTCTGCAGTTCCACAGGTGACTGGACCGATGATATTCATGGCATCGCAGCCCCAGTCATGGCACCGGATATGGGTGGGCTTCTCGCAATCAACGTCGGAGCCCCCGCTTATCTGATGCCAAAGACTAAGATGATGACCGAAATCGGCCCCGAATTGGTCAAAACGGCGGCTGAACTTTCGGAAATATTTGGGCAATTCCATGGCACGCCCGAATTTCGGCCTGCTGTGCGTGGGCGCCCTGCTCGAGGCCGCAACTCTACGACCAATGGATCGCTCACCTAGGGTCAGGACCTATTAATGACGGGGATGCCTTCGCCCGAAATATTAAGCCTACGGGCTTTATCGCTCGCATGACATCCTCCAGAGAGGTTGCCTTGGGCCGCTTTACGCAGCCCATTGATGCATGTCCGGGTCCCTGCCCTGACCCACTTCCGCAGATTATCTAAGCGGTAGAGGCGACGGCGGACATATCGGCCTGGGGCGCCGCTACACTTTCGGCCCCCTCCTGCCCTTCCTTGGCGATCATCTGTGCCAACTTGCGCCGAACCAATATTGCCGCCTTGTCGCTGGGCAGGACGATCGGGTGGAGCGTCATCAGGTCGACATCTCCGATAAGCCCTTGTTGAGCCTCAATCATCGGACGATCTTCGCTTCCAAACACCTGCTCCAATATGCGCCTGACGTGCGCGTCGGTATCGGGGTTATCGACTTTGTAATTGCGCGAATTGGAATAAAAATAATGGCTTGTCGTGGACGTTTCAGGCGTGAACAAATGAGCGGACCTCGACGAAACGCCGCCGTCTTCACCCTCGGCCTTGCCCCGCATCCGGCAACCCACAGGATGGATCACATTGGACGGCTTATGCCATTCGTTGTAACTGAAATAATCGACACGCTCGGTCCCGGGTGGCAACGAGGGCACCCAAAGAGCAGGCGGTGCAATATTCGGCTGCTCGCGTTCTGAATAGACGATGTCGCCGTCAACACGCGTCTGAGGTTCGAAATTCTCTGTCATCTCCTCGGTCGCGAGGCTACCGCGATGGAGATAGAGGCCGTGCGACAGGTCCATGAGGTTATCGACGAGCAGCAGATAGTTAGACTTGACATGGAGATAGCCCTTTACATGGGCGCGCTTTTCGTCCGCAACAAAGGCGAATGCATCAGAGATCAGCGATTCATCTGCGCGCTCGGCATCGCCCATCCAGATCCAGAGGATCCCATGCTTTTCGGCCAACGGATAGCTCGGCACCGAAGCTAATGGCAGATGCCCGCCGCCATGGGGATTAAGCCGACACTTGCCGTCGGACCCGAATTCAAGTCCATGATAACCACATTGAATGGCATCGCCGACATGCCGCCCAAGGTGAAGCGGCGCAAAACGATGCGGGCACAAATCGCCAATTGCGACCGCTTTACCATCGCTGGACCGATACATAACGATCGGCTCGTCCATAATGCGGCGACCCAGCAGCTTTTCGCCGCCGATCTCATCGGGCCAACCGGCCGCATACCAAGCGTTCTGAAGATACGCCACGCATTACTCTCCCATCAATCATCGAATTGCGCGATGCGGCCCTTGGCGGCATGCGCATTGATACACTAAAGGCCATAACGTGACCGCCCTAACCAGTCAATCATGAAACTGCAGTTCGCATGACGGTCAAATCAAACCGACCGGTTTCATATCGCGCCGCTCCTGCCGCACCATATTTTTTCGCTCACCTCCCCCTGCCTCATACTTCCCAATTACAGCCATTCGGAAACCCGGTCGATGATGGAGCCAAACGCTCTATTGAGATTCCCCAGACTCGCGCTCGTCAGCGCCCTAATTCAAGGCCAACGGGGTATCATGGTTTTTGCCGCGGCACACAAAGCGCCGCCAGCAGCGCACCGACAGATGCCAATATCATATAGGCCATCACGGCATCATAGGCGGCTGGCGATGGAAAAGCCGGGCCTGCGGCTTGTCTCACGAGTTGGACAGAAAACAGCGCGATAATGATCTGGCTGCCAATGCTCTGTGCTACCGTGCGAAAGGTCGCAGTCATTGCGGCCGCCTCGCTCGTGCGATCGTCGGGCGCGGTCGCCATCACGATATTGATGACGCTCACGAACAGCGCCGTAAAGCCAGCGGATGAGAAACAGACCAGCAGCACGGTCAGCCAAAGGTTTTGATGGTTAAGCCACAACAGTGCCCAAGCACCAAGCGATGACAGCGCGGCGCCGATCATGATTGAGCGGCTATCCCATCGAGCGCATAAGGCGCCGCCCCAGGAAGCGCCGATGACCGATGCCACATTCGAAGGCAGCTTAAGCAGCCCAGTCAGGGTGGCGGTCAGACCAAAGCCAACGCCCGTCCAAACAGGCTGTTGCAGCAGAATTGGAAATATCTGCAGGATCTGCAATGCACCCAGCGATGCGCAGACGGCGGCAATGTTTGCGGCAAGGATGCGTGGATTGGATAACATTCTTACATCGATTGTCGGGCGCGGATGCCCGCGCTCATACACGAACCAAAATGCAAGCAGGAGCAGGCTGGCCCCAAGCCAGACCCATGGCACCATGCTGCCTGCGCCGCGGTTTTGCAGGCTCGCTATTGCCCACAACATCATCGCAATGGCGGGTGCAAACAGCACGCCGCCGATAATGTCCACCCTATCTCCGACGGGTCGGCGAGGCGATTTTGGGATGCAGGCAAAGCTTATGACGAAGCCAGCCGAGGCAAGCAGGGCACTGCAGACAAAAATGTTCTGCCAGTGCATTCCATCGACGATGATACCGCCGATGATGAAGCCTCCCGCCGCGCTGAAGCTGTTGGCGGCACTGACGATGCCTATGCCCAGCGGCACTTTTGCGGGTGGCAGCGCCTCGCGGAGCAGGCCGTAGCACAAGGGCAGCACGGCACCGGCCAAGCCCTGAACTGCCCGTCCGGCTATAATCCAGTGCAGATCAGATGACATGGCGCTCAAGATCGAACCAGCCGTGGCGAGTCCCAGGGTGATGAGCAGAATGCGCCTCCGGCCGAAGATGTCACCAAGCCGGCCACAGATCGCTGCCGCCGAAGCCGCGACCAACAGATATCCGGTGATCAACCAACCGACTTCTGTAGGCCGCCCAACCGCCTTAAGAGCCGTGGGGAGTGCGGCAAACATCAAGGTTGTTTCGAGACCCGCCGCAAGCTCGGCTATCACCAGCGCAAAGAGAACCCAGCGCCATGAAGCATATGCGCCGGTCGAAACATCACCTTTGGGATTAGGCTTTTGCATGTTTAGCTGTATCGATCCTGCAGCAATAAGTTCACCATTTTACGCCAGGAACTGGAAGGTTAAGCAGCAGCCATATAGAGATACCACTCACCCTTGGTGGCCGTTATCACCGCCCCAGGGCTGATCGGCATCGACGATTAATGCCGTTCCGCGATCGAACACGACGACATCCCGCTCGAGCGCCCTGGCCCTCACGCCGATTTGATTGCCCCCCTCGACCCAGCTTTCGATCCGAATTGTCTCGCCGGGGAAAACGGGCGACGAGAAGCGCCCGCCAAGGCCGCGCATCCGCTGCGGCTGATAGTTGGCGTGCGCCTTGAGCAGCGCATGCCCCACCAGACCGAACGTGCAAAGCCCATGCACGATGGGCTTGTGGAACCCAGCCGACCGGGCAACGTCCGGGTCGATATGCAATGGGTTATAATCGCCAGAGAGACGATAGATCAGTGCCGCTCGTTCGCTCATCGGCAAATCTGTAACCATGTCGGGCGCGCGGTCCGGACATGGCGATGGCGGCTCTGCGGTCCCGAAGGAGCCGCCAAATCCTCCATCGCCGCGCAAGAGAGAAAGATGCTCAATCCGTGCGAGCAATACTCCATGTTCATCTAAAAGTTCACGGGTCAGCGTCAGTATCGCGCCCTTGTCGGCGCCACGATCAATAAGCGCGGAGACAAACTGGCGGCTTATCACCTCGCCCTCAACCGGAAGCGGTGCATGGAGGGATATGCGTTGCTCGCCGTGCAACACTTTCTTCCAGTCAACGCCGGTATCCGGGTCTTTAAGCCAGAAACCCCGGTATCCTAATACCACCGCCATGGTTGGAAGGGCGAGAAG
>JAENVZ010000052.1 GCA_016650315.1 Alphaproteobacteria bacterium
ATCAATCCCTCCGTCGCGGCATAGAGCGGGGCACTGTGGACAATAACGTCGCCCGGCTGCACAATGGCAAGCAGAGTCGTAGCGATGGCCGACATGCCGCTGGAAAATGTCAGCGCGTCCTCCGCATCTTCCCAGACGCCCAAACGATCCTCGGCAATTTCCTGATTGGGACCGTTGAAACGGGAATAGACCAGCCCTTCTGCGCCGCCGGGACGCAGACCCGTAACACCTTCGAAATGCCGCTTGCCCGCCGCCGCGCTTTCGAAAACAAAGGTGGAAGTGAGGAAGATCGGCGGCTTCAATGCGCCTTCCGACAACGCCGGGTCATAACCATGGCCCATCATCAACGTCGATGGTTTCAGTTTCCGGCCGTCGATTTCCAATATGTCAGGCTTTGGCCGCCGCCGCGGAGTCGTGGCGTCGAGTGCGCCTTTCTTTTCGCCTGCCATGCTCCGCTCCTCATATGTGCCGTCTGATTC
Source organism: Alphaproteobacteria bacterium (assembly GCA_016650315.1). Classification (GTDB taxonomy): domain Bacteria; phylum Pseudomonadota; class Alphaproteobacteria; order Sphingomonadales; family Sphingomonadaceae; genus Rhizorhapis. The sequence goes on from JAENVZ010000052.1 coordinate 480, forward strand.
AGTTCAGCGCGGCGGATAATATGGAAACAGCTTAACCCGCTATCGGGGCCAAGACAAAGACTGTCAGCACAATCAGAGCGACACCGCACAGGTCGAGAATGAAACCGGCTTTCAGCATTCGGGGCAGCGCAATATGTCCGGTTGCCCATGCAATGGCATTGGGTCCGGTGCCCGAAGGCAGCATGAAGCCCCAGCTTGCCGCCAGCGCCGCCGGCATGGCAAGCGTCACCGGATCGGCGCCCGTCGCAACGATCAGGCCCGCGACCACGGGCATCATGCCGCTGGCCGTGGCGACATTGGATGCAAACTCGGTCACCACAATCACAAGGGCCACCAGCACGACGGCAATGATGATCGGCGATACATCCGCCAGAGGGCTCAATGCTTCGCCGAGCCAACCGCCCAGCCCGGACTTGGTAATCCCTTCAGCCAGCGCAAGGCCGCCACCGAACATCAAAATGACACCCCAAGGCGCGCGATTGGCCTCGTCCCAGTTGAGGAGTGGCCGCCCGGTTCCATCGGGAATGATGAAGAGGAGCAGTGCGCCGGCAATGGCGATACTGCCGTCTTCAATAGTGTCCGGCGGCAAAAGGGACGGGAATAAAGGCGCAACTATCCACAGGCCAACGACCGCCGCAAGCAAAGGCACGAGGCGTTTTTCCGGCACCGTCCAATGCCCCGTCGTGCCGATGGAACTGTGCAGATCATGCGCATCGAACGTTTCCGCGCGCACATGCTGCACACGCATCAGGATAAACCAGCACAGCGGAATACCCATAATGACGATAGGCAGCCCGAAACTTGCCCAGGTGACGAAATCGATGTGATAGCCCAATACCCGTTCGATAAGGCCCGCCGCGATGGCGTTCGTCGGCGACCCCACTAGAGTTCCGAGGCCGCCTATGCTGGCGGCAAAGGCAATGCCCATGGCGAGCGCGCCTGCGAAACCCTCCGTCTCCCCCTTCTGGACGCCCGCTGCTGCAATGATGGCGACCGCGATCGGCATCATAATCAACGTGGTCGCGGTATTGGAAACGATCAGGCTCAAGATTGCGGTTGCCGTCATGAAGGCGAGAAGCAGCCCACCCGGTGTCCGTCCTCCGTGCGCCACGATGGCGAGCGCCAGCCGCCGGTGCAGTCCCGTCCGCTCGATAGCGAGCGCCAGAAACGCTCCACCCAGCACCAGGAAAAGGATCGGTGAATAATAGGCCCTGGCAATGTCCGTCGGCTTCATCAGGCCCATCAGCGGAATGACGAGAAACGGCAGTAGCGCCGTTACCGTAAGGGGCAGCGCCTCTGTCATCCACCATGCCGCCATCAGCGTGATGAGCGCAACGATATGCCATGCATCCGCCGACATGCTGGCAGGCGCAGGCGACAACAACATGGCAACAAACGCTGCCAATCCACCCAGCAAGCCGATGCGTTTCGTCATTCGGCTGGTAATCCGATCAATGAAATCTGACGGCCATAGCCTGGTTCACCCTGATGACAGGAACGGCGATAGCTGTAGAATCGACCTGGCTGCGCATAGGTATCCTCGCCCATCCCCTCGATTCGGGTCACGCCCGCGGCGGCAAGTCGCGCCACGACATAAGCCTCTATATCGAATTGCTGGTGCCAGGGACGGCCTGCGATAAAAAAGCGCTCGTTATTAGGGTCCGACCGCAGAAAATTCTGTGCGAAGTCATCGGCCACTTCATAGGACGCGCGGGCGATGCAGGGTCCGATGGCGCAGCCTATCCGTTCCCGTCGCGCACCGAGCTTTCCCATTGCGGCCAACACCGAATCCGTAATGCCGCCAAGCGCGCCCTTCCATCCTGCATGGGCCGCGCCAATGACGCCCGCTTCACTATCGGCGAACAGCACCGGCACGCAATCAGCGGTCAATATGCCGAGCAACAGGCCCGGCCGGTCCGTCACCATCGCATCAGCCTGTGGTCGTTCGTCATCGGCGATGGGCGCTGTGACCGTAATCGTATCGGCCGAATGCACCTGATGCACAGTGACAAGAGCGGAACCCGACAAAACCGCCTCACGCGCCAATATCCGGTTCTGCGCGATGGCAGTGCGGTCGTCCGTTGAACCAAGACCAACGTTGAGGCCCGCATAAAGCCCGATCGACACGCCCCCGCG
>JAENVZ010000053.1 GCA_016650315.1 Alphaproteobacteria bacterium
AGCGTTACCTTCGCGCCGATCGGCATGCCCTCACGCAGCTTGAACTGCGCGATCGACTTCTTCGCCTTAGTGATGACCGGTTTTTGTCCAGCGATCAGTTCCATTTCCTCGGCGGCCTGGGTGACCTTCTTTTTGTCTTGGGTCGCATCACCCACACCCATGTTCAGAACGATCTTGTCGACCTTCGGAACTTCCATGTGGTTCTTGTACCCGAACTTTTCGGTCATCGCCTTGATGATGGTTTCATCATACAGCGTCTTTGAACGCGCCTTGTAGGTATCAGCCATCGATGGTCTCCCCGGACTTCACGGCCACACGGACCTTCTTGCCGTCCTTTTCCTCGAAACGAACGCGTGTAGGCTTGCCATCCTTAGGATCGGCGATTGCAACCTTGCAGATGTGCAGCGGCGCTTCAAAGCGATCGATCCCACCCTCTGGATTCGTCTGGCTGGCCTTGCGGTGACGCGCGGCGATGTTGACGCCTTCAACGACCAGCTTGCCGTCTTTGGGCAAAACCCGCATGACATTGCCGGAACGGCCCTTGTCCTTGCCGGACAGGATGACGACCTTGTCGCCCTTCTTGATCTTCGCGGCGGACATTACAGAACCTCCGGTGCCAGGCTGATGATCTTCATATGCTTGCGGGCGCGCAATTCGCGCACAACCGGGCCAAAGATGCGGGTGCCGATGGGTTCGTCATTCTTGCCGACCAGGACAGCGGCATTGCCGTCGAAGCGGATAACCGAACCGTCGGCGCGACGGATGTCCTTGGCGGTGCGAACGATGACGGCGCGGTGCACGTCGCCCTTCTTCACCTTGCCACGGGGTGCGGCTTCCTTCACCGACACCACGATGATGTCGCCGACGCCGGCAAAGCGGCGCTTCGACCCGCCCAGCACCTTGATGCACTGGACGCGCTTGGCACCGCTGTTGTCAGCGACCTCAAGATTTGACTGCATCTGGATCATTGATCCGGTTCCTTCTCAAATGGCTTTCCGGGCGATCTTGCGATCATTGTCCGGGAGTTCCGTTAGCTCTTGTTCCTCAGCCGGCCGTTTCGGGCGACTTGTGCGTATCGACGCGCTCAATCACCTTCCAGCTTTTCAGCTTGGAAATCGGCGCGGTTTCCTCGATCCGTACAGTCTCGCCTTCCTTGAACGCATTCTCGGCGTCATGGGCGTGATATTTCTTCGACCGGCGGATGATCTTGCCATAGAGCGCGTGCTTCACCTTGCGCTCCACCTTTACCACAACGGTCTTGTCAGTCTTGTCGGAAACAACCGTTCCCGTCAGCACGCGCTTGGGCATGGTCGTCTCCTTACTTCGCTTCAGCGACGCTGGTGCGCGCGGTCTGAAGGGTTTTGATCTGCGCGATGGTGCGACGCACTTCACGCATGCGGCTCGGCTTTTCGAGCTGATTGGTGGCAGCCTGGAAGCGCAGGTTGAACTGCTCACGCTTCAGTTCGCCCAGCTGCTCGCTCAGCTGATCATCGGTTTTCACCTTGAGGTCTGCAATCTTGGCCATTGTGCTCATGCTCCCAGATGCGACGTGTCGCCGAGGCGGGCCACGACCTTGGTCTTGATTGGCAACTTGGCGGCGGCGCGTTCGAACGCGACAGCGGCCAGCGGGCCGGGAACGCCGTCCAGTTCAAACAGGATACGGCCAGGCTTTACGCGGGCGGCCCAATATTCGACCGAGCCCTTGCCCTTGCCCTGACGAACTTCGGCAGGCTTCTTTGAAACCGGAACGTCCGGGAAGATGCGGATCCACAAACGGCCCTGACGGCGGATATGACGCGTAATTGCGCGGCGAGCCGCCTCAATCTGACGCGCGGTCAGGCGATCGGGTTCCATCGCTTTCAGGCCATAAGAGCCGAAATTGAGCGCAGTACCGCCGGGCGCGTCGCCCTTGATCCGGCCTTTAAAGGCCTTGCGATACTTCATTTTCTTTGGTTGCAGCATGTCTGTCTACCTTCTGACACCGTTGGTTCGGCCGATCAGGCGACGCGTGGGATTTCTCCCTTATCGCGCCGGCCGGACCCCCGATGTTTGCGCTTCCATCATGAGCCGGTCCTGCGCCATCGGATCGTGGCCCAGAATTTCACCCTTGAAAATCCATACCTTCACGCCGCACACGCCATAGGCGGTGTGGGCTTCGGCTTCGGCATAGTCGATATTGCCGCGCAACGTGTGCAGCGGCACCCGGCCTTCGCGATACCATTCGACGCGCGCGATCTCCGCACCACCCAAACGACCGCCACAGGTAATCTTGATACCTTCGGCGCCCAGACGCAGAGCCGACTGCACCGCACGCTTCATAGCGCGACGGAAAGCGATACGGCGTTCAAGCTGATCAGCAACGCCCTGTGCAACAAGCTTGGAATCGATTTCCGGCTTGCGAATTTCAACGATATTCAGCGACACATCGCTGGTCGTGAACTGACCCAGTTTGCGGCGCAGCTTTTCAATGTCCGCGCCCTTCTTGCCGATAATCACGCCGGGGCGCGCGGCATAGATGGATATGCGGCACAGCTTGGCCGGACGCTCGATCACCACCTTCGAAATCGCGGCCTGTGGCAACGACTTCATGATGAAGTTGCGGATCTTGATATCCTCCAGCAGCAGACGGCCATAATCCCGGCCTTCGGCGTACCAGCGGCTGTCCCAGGTCCGGTTGATCTGCAGGCGAAGCCCGATCGGATTGCTCTTGTGACCCATGACTTACGCCTCTTCTTCCTGCTTTTCGCGGACGACAATGCGGACCCGGCTGAACGGCTTCACAATGCGCGTCGACTTGCCGCGACCGCGTGCGTGGAAACGCTTCATGCTCAGGGCCTTGCCAACCGATGCTTCCGACACGACCAGCGCATCGACATCCAGATTGTGGTTGTTTTCCGCATTGGCAATAGCCGAAGCCAGCACCTTGCGAACATCAACCGCCATCGCCTTTGTGGAAAAAGCCAGGATGTTCAACGCATCCTCGACCTTGCGGCCACGGATCAGCGAAGCCACCAGGTTAAGCTTTTGCGCGCTGCCACGGATGGTGGTGCCAACCGCGAGCGCTTCATTGTCGGCTACCCGACGGGGAGCTGCCTGCTTGCCCATTTTAGCGCCTGCCCTTCTTGTCGGCGGCGTGACCGGGGAAATAGCGCGTCGGCGCGAATTCACCCAGCTTGTGGCCAACCATATCTTCGTTCACCGAAACGGGAACATGCTTGCGGCCATTATAGACGTTGAACGTCAAGCCAACGAATTGCGGAAGAATGGTGGAGCGGCGCGACCAGGTCTTGATCGGCGCACGGCCGCCAGCTTCCTGTGCGGTTTCCGCTTTCTTCAGCAGATGCAGGTCCACGAAAGGACCTTTCCAGACGGAGCGGGCCATTGCTTACCTCTTCTTCTTCGCGTGACGCGACCGGATAATCATCTTGTCGGTCGACTTGTTGTTGCGGGTGCGCGCACCCTTGGTCGGCTTGCCCCATGGGGTCACCGGATGACGGCCGCCCGAGGTCCGGCCTTCACCACCGCCATGCGGGTGATCGACCGGGTTCTTTGCCACACCGCGGGTCAGCGGACGACGACCCATCCAGCGCTTGCGACCCGCTTTGGCTAGCGTCTGGTTGGCGTTGTCCGGGTTGGATACCGCGCCGACCGTGCCCATGCACTCGCCGCGAATGTACCGTTGCTCGCCCGAATTCAGGCGAACGACGACAAGCCCGCGATCACGACCGACCAGTTGCACATAGGTGCCTGCCGAACGGGCAATCTGTCCACCCTTGCCCGGCTTCATCTCCACGTTGTGGATGATGGTGCCGACCGGAATCTGCGACAATTCCATCGCATTGCCCGGCTTCACATCGGTTTTCTTACCCGCGACAACCTTGTCGCCCACGGCAAGGCGCTGCGGCGCGATGATGTAGGTCTGCTCGCCATCTTCATATTTCAGAAGCGCGATGAAGGCCGTGCGGTTGGGATCATATTCGATCCGCTCGACCGTGGCTTCCATGTCCCACTTGCGGCGCTTGAAATCGATGAAACGATAGCGCTGCTTGTGGCCGCCCGCGATGCCGCGCGACGTCACATGGCCTTTATTGTTACGGCCACCGGTCTTGTGCTTGCCCTCGGTCAGCGTCTTGACGGGCTTGCCCTTCCAGAGGCTGGACTTGTCGACCAGAACCAGACCGCGTCGGGCCGGGCTTGTCGGATTATAATGTTTGAGTGCCATTATTCTCTTCCGCCTCAGATACCGGTGGTGACGTCAATGGACTGGCCTTCAGCCAGCGTCACGATCGCCTTCTTCACGTCATTGCGCTTGTAGGGCTTGCCCTTCCAGCGCTTCACCTTGCCCTTCTGGACCAGGGTGTTGACGTTCATGACGGTCACATTGAACAACGCTTCCACAGCCGCCTTGATTTCGGGCTTGGATGCGGTGTTTGCGACCTTGAAAACCACTGCGTTATGTTCGGAAAGCAGCGTCGCCTTTTCGGTGATGTGCGGGGCGACAACCACGTCATAGTGACGGTTGTCGATGGCCTGCGCCTGTTTTTTAGCCATTGAAACGCGCCTCCAGCTTTTCGACAGCGGCGCGGGTCAGCACCAGCGTGTCATGCTTCAAGATGTCATAGACATTAGCGCCCACCGCCGGCAGCACATTGATGCCAATCAGGTTGGACGATGCGTTGGCAAAGCTGATGTTGACGGCATCGCCATCAATGAACAGCGCCTTGTTGGCAAGGCCCAGCTTGGCCAGCAGACCGGCGAGTTCGCGGGTCTTGCCATCCTTGACGTCCAGATTGTCGAGAATGATCAGCGTGCCCGACTTGACCTTGGATGACAGCGCCATCTTCAGGCCGAGTGCACGAACCTTCTTGTTCAGCGACGGATTAAAGTCGCGAACACGCGGGCCGTGCGCCTTGCCGCCGCCGATGAAGATTGGCGCGCGGCGATCGCCGTGACGGGCGGTGCCGCCGCCCTTCTGACGACCGAATTTCTTGCCGGTACGGGCAACGTCGCTGCGCTCACGCGCGCCACGGGCGGTGCCGCGACGCTTTTCGAGCTGCCATGTGACAACGCGGTGCAGAATATCGGCACGCGGTTCGATACCGAACACAGCGTCGTTCAATTCGACATCGCCATTGACTTTGGCATCGAGGGTCTGAACCTTGACTTTCATGGCTTAGCCCTCCTGACCTTCTGCAGCTTCCGGAGCCACGACTTCTTCAGCCGGGGTGTTCGCGGGAGCTTCGTTGCTGTTTGCCGCCTGCTTGACGGCGCCCGGATAGGGGGCCTCAGCATGGCGGGCGACCTTGACGGCATCCTTGACGAGCAGCCAGGTGCCCTTGGACCCCGGAACACTGCCCTTCACGAAGAGAAGGCCACGCTCGACGTCCGTGCGGACGATTTCCAGATTTTGCTGGGTGCGCTGACGGTCGCCCATATGGCCGGCCATCTTCTTGTTTTTGAACACGCGACCTGGATCCTGACGCTGACCGGTCGAACCATGCGCACGGTGAGAGACGGAAACGCCGTGGGTAGCGCGCATACCGCCGAAACCCCAACGCTTCATGGCTCCTGCAAAGCCCTTGCCCTGCGTGTGGCCGGTAATATCGACCAACTGCCCTGCAACGAAATGGTCGGCCGAAAGCTCGGCCCCAACATCCAGCAGCGCATCGTCAGCGACACGGAATTCAGCAAGCTGCAATTTCGGCTCAACTTCCGCCTTGGCGAAGTGACCGCGTTGCGGCTTGGCAACATTTTTTGGTTTCGCGGCGCCGGCGCCGAGCTGGAGGGCAACATAGCCATCCGTTTCAACATCCCGACGGGCGACGACCTGGCACTGTTCAAGGCTCAGAACGGTAACCGGCACATGGCGGCCATCGTCCTGGAACAGGCGGGTCATCCCCATTTTTTTCGCGATCACGCCAGTGCGCATGACCCATTCTCCCAACAGAGGCCCACCGGAATTGGCGGGCGTATCCACTAAAAAACCGCTCAGGATCGCTCCCTTGCGGCCAACCCAAATTGCAAATCACCCCGCCCGGGTTGGATACCTCCACAAAAGCGGAGGTGACGGGGGACCAGGACCACAGCAAGCTGTGCGGTATCCCTAATCGCTTCGGAAGTTCTCACTTCCCAAACTTGTGTTCCTGCGAAAGCAGGAACCCAGGGTCAGATCAGACCGCCCTAGGCCCCGGATCAAGTCCGGGGTAAATTGGCTTACGCCAATTTAATTTCGACGTTCACGCCGGCAGCAAGATCCAGCTTCATCAGCGCGTCGACCGTTTGCGGCGTCGGCTGCACAATGTCAAGCATTCGCTTGTAGGTGCGGACCTCAAACTGCTCCCGCGACTTTTTGTCGACGTGCGGGCCGCGGTTCACGGTGAATTTCTCAATGCGCGTCGGCAGGGGAATGGGGCCGCGAATCAGGGCGCCGGTGCGGCGC
>JAENVZ010000054.1 GCA_016650315.1 Alphaproteobacteria bacterium
CGACATCGTTTTCTTCGACGCTTTGGTTGGCCCTGGCGTACTGGCTCTTATTGCGGCCAACGCCGAACGCGTTCCGGTGGGGAAACGGTCCGGCCGTCACAGCAAGGATCAGGCAAGCATCAACGACTTGCTTCTTGCTGCCGCCCGGGCGGGTAAGCGCGTTGTCCGTCTGAAGGGCGGGGACCCCTCGATCTTTGGCCGTTCCATGGAGGAAATCACGCATTTGCAAGCAGGCGGTATCGATGTGCGGATATGTCCGGGCATTACCGCGGCAAGTGCAGCGTGCGCCAGCCTCGGCCTCTCTCTGACACTTCGCGGCATGGCTCGCCGCCTGCAATTTGTTACAGCCCATGCACGCAAGGGCGAAACGCTGGACCTTGACTGGCGCGCGCTCGCCGATCCGGATGCGACGCTTGCTGTCTATATGGGCAAGGCTGCGGTCGCAGATGTCTCGCGCCAACTGATCGCTGCAGGCCTTGCCGCAGATACGCCCGCCATCGTCGTTGAAAATGCGAGCTTGCCCAACGAACGGCATTTGGCGACACGACTTGACCTGTTGCCATTAGCGGTGAGTGCAGGAATGGGCGATGGTCCCGCCTTACTGCTGATCGGTCGTGCCATGGATGTACGCGCGGCTACATACGCCGTCCATTCGGCCAAAAATCTGGTGACGCGCGAAAACGAATAACCGTTACGGTCACCATACGCACCACTAACTCTTTCACACAACCCGCATATTTATGCAGTGATAGCATCGCATAACTTATCATTTTGCGATCAATTGGTACGTCCTTAGAGCGGGATGGCTTTAGGTTGACTCACTTCCGTTCGTGTCGAGCGAAGTCGAGACACGTTAGCGCCAAGCCAGCATCCCTCGACTTCGCTCGGGACGAACGGGTTAACCTAAAATCATCAAACTCTAAACAAAAGACGGGCCCAAACAAAAAGGCGGGACCACTGGTCCCGCCTTATCATTTCCATTCCGAACCGATCAATCAGCGTTCAGAAATTACCATATTGTTCATTACCCACGAAACCCAGCTTGGTTACGCCGCTCCGTTTGATCTCGGCCAGAACCTGGTCGACGATCACATAGCGCGTTTGGGCATCAGGCTGAAACTGCAGCTCTGGTTCTGGCACCATAGTTACCGTCTGGTTCAAATATTGCCGCACGGTCACCAGATCGAGTGGCGCGCCGTTCCAGGTAATGATGCCCGAAGCATCAATGGCCAGTTTGTTTTTTACAGGATCGACCGGAGGCGGAGTCTGGTTTGGTTGATCCTGAGGCAGGTCGATCTTCACCGCATGGGTCTGGATCGGGATAGTGATAATGAACATGATGAGGAGAACGAGCATGACGTCGATCAACGGCGTCGTGTTCATTTCCATCATCGGTTGGCCGTCTTCGCGGCCGCCACTCATGGCCATGATTTATACTCCTGAAAAATCGTTAGAGTCGCGGATGCGCCATGCCCGGGGGAGGCTCAGATATGAACCCGACCTTTGCAAAACCTACGCGCTGCATGGTGTAAACGGTACCGCCGATGCAACGGTAAGGCGTATTGATGTCGCCGCGAATATGTACTTCAGGCATATCCTCAGGCGTCATATTTTCAACACCACCTGCCTTTGCAATATCTGCGGTGAGTTTCGCCACTGCCCGGTCGAGCAATTCCCCTGAATTAACGCGAGTCATATTCCAGTACACTGCGCACCTGCCGTCCGGGTCCGTCGTGATCGACAGAGACACGTTTTCAGGCTTTGTCGCCGTGGGCTCAAACGCCACCTTGGGCAGTTCGAGGGGAATCGTCTGAATAACGACCGGAATAGCGATGAGAAAGATGATGAGCAACACCAGCATGACGTCCACAAGAGGCGTCGTGTTGATGTCGGACATCGGGACGTCATCAGCGCCATCGGATCCAACGCTCATTGCCATTGATCAAATTCCTAACATTGCAACTATCAAGCACCTGCCAGCCCAATGATTGGGCCGAAAACCGGACGGCGTGCCATCAAGGCACGCCGTCCCGATTTGTTCAGGCCTTTTTCACAGCCACGGCAGGCGCAGCAGCAGCCGGCTTGGTGACGGGACCAGTATTGGTCGGCTTCACCTGACCACCAGAGACCATGAAGCCCAGCACATCGACAGCAAAGGCAGCCAGATTTTCGGAGATCGACTTGTTGCGACGCTGCAGCCAGTTATAGGCAAGCACGGCAGGCACAGCGACGGCCAGACCAAGGGCGGTCATGATCAGCGCTTCACCGACCGGACCGGCAACCGCATCAATAGATGCCTGACCAGCGGCACCGATCTTGATCAGCGCGCGGTAAATACCGATAACCGTACCGAACAAGCCGATGAACGGCGCCGTGGCGCCAACGGTGGCAAGAAAGGCAAGGCCAGTACCCAGCTTCGAATTGATCGCAGCTTCCGAACGAGCCAGCGAACCGTGCAGCCAGTCATGCGCTTCAACCGGATCGGTCAGCTTGCCATATTGTTCCTGGGCAGCAATGCCGTCATCGACAAGCTGCTTGTAAGCACTGTTCTTTTCCAGCTTGGCAACGCCTTCCTTCAGGCTAGCGCTGCGCCAGAAAGTCTGACGGACCTTCTTTGCCTGGTTGATAATTTTCTGCTGCTCAATCAATTTGGTGAACAGGATGTAGAATGAAGAAATGGACATGGTGCACAGGATAAGGAACACCGACCAAGCGATCGTTCCGCCCTGCTGAAGGGCTTCCATCAGGCCGTAGGGGTTTTCAGCGGCCGGCGCGGCGGCTGCTGCTGCAAACTGTATGAACATTTCGATAACTTCCCTCTAACAATAAGAATATCTAAAGGGACGGTCAGCCGCGAATTCTGGCTGGCCGTCCCCGAAAATTAACGTGGTATCTGCCACACAACGCGGCTGGTGTAACTGCTCGCCATCGGATTGCCGCTGGTATCTTCAGCAGGCTTGAACCGAGCACGGCGCATCAACATCTTGCAGGCTTCGGTATCAAGGTCACTATGACCGCTTGATGACGTGACCTGACAATCCGTAGCCTTGCCGTCTTGACCGATCGACAAACGGAAACCCGTTGACCCTGCACGCTCCTCACGAAGAGCGCGTGAAGGATAGTCGTCCGGCGTCACCCAGCTACCTGGATTGCCACGCGGAATCGCTGCCTTGGCAGCCTGCCTGGGCGGCGGCGGAGCCGAAGGCGCAACAGGTGTCGGCGTAAACACAGGTGGCGGCGTACGCACGATGGTCACCGATGGTGGTGGCGCAGGCGTTTGTACAATTGGCGGAGGCGCAACAACAGGTGGCGGCTCAATCGGGCGATCCGGCGGCGGGGGGGGTGGCTCTTCCTCAGGGGGAGGCGCCTCTTCCGCGACATCGATCACGTTGAGCTGCTCGGCTGCCTTCTTGACGTACTTCATACCGAGACCAGTAACGAAGGCATAGCCAAGGACAGCGTGAATAAGTGCAACGATGACGATCGAAACCATTCGGCTCGAACTCATCGAGTGGTCAGCATAGGCCATTCAGCAACGACACTCCTTAACTCAGCTTCTATAAATGTCAGTCCGACCGAAAAGGTAAAACGCGGTGACCACGCTCATCTTAACGTCACGACAGAAAATTTGTCTGGTATTATCCTAATTCTCTATCGCGCCCCGACACAGGACGCAAACGCTTTATCGACAGTAGAACTTTCGCGACCGCCGATTAGCGAATAACGGCGTTCTGTGCCAGATTAATGACGCTTGCAAGTCTCAAAGGAAACTATGTTGCAAAAAAGCTTCGCCACCCTCCTCTTTTTTGGGCTGATTTTAGTCACAACTCCGTCATTTTCGCAGGTTTCCTCGACATCAGTCCAACTCAGCTATGCCGACTTGGCCGACCTGGCTGCCGACACCCCGCTTGTCATCGATGCCCAGATCAGAAAAGCGATCAAAGTGAAGCCAGAGCGCGCGCCTGATATACGCCAGGGGCATCAACGCTTTTATGTGGAGGCCCGCGTTATCAACCTTGTTCGAGGTCAAGGAGGTATTGGTCAAGATATAAGTTATCTCATTGATATCCCATTTGATTTTAAAGGTCGTGTAGCCAAACTCAGGAAGCGTCACGTCCTGCTTTTTGCATATCCGGTGACCGGGAAACCGGGTTCGATTCAGTTGGTCGCGCCTGATGCGCAGGTCGACTGGACCGCTGAAAATGCAAATATATTGCGCAACATTCTGACACAGGCTGTCGCTGATGACGCACCACCGCGAATCACCGGAGTCGGGAACGAATTTTACGTCGCTGGCTCGATTCGGGGCGAGGGAGAGACACAAATTTTTCTTAACACGGCGACTGGCGCGCCTGTATCGTTGTCCATCTTGCGGCGACCCGGTCAACAACCGCGATGGTCCGTCGCGCTGGGCGAGATTGTCGACGAATCGGGTACCACGCCTACGTCGGACAGCCTGCTTTGGTACCGTCTCGCTTGCTCCCTGCCCCACCAGCTACCCGCAAAAGCCACGGCACAACTTGAGGACCAGGATTTAACCATGGCGCGTGAAGACTATGGAGTGGTGCTCCGCGGTCTTGGCCCCTGCGGTCGAACACGCCCGGTGACCGGTTCAGGGAATCTGCCCCCGTCGCCCTAATCTCTCGCTTGGATTCCCGCCGCCACACCGCTATCAGCAGCGCGAATTGGCTCTGATCGGGGAATAGAATGTCTGGTGACAATGCATTGCGAATCGCAATTGTCGGCTTGGGAACAGTCGGCGGCGGTGTCATTCGCCTGCTGGAAACCAACCGGGCGCTGATTACCCGCCGTGCTGGACGACCAATCACCATCGCCGCGATTTCGGCGCGCGACAAGGCCAAGGATCGCGGCGTCGACCTGTCTCCCTATGAATGGGTGGACGATATGAGCGATCTTGCCGCGCGCGACGACATCGATGCGATCGTCGAACTGATCGGCGGCGCGGACGGTCCCGCCCTGACGCTTGCCCGGCAATGTCTGGCCGCGCACAAACCCTTCGTGACCGCCAACAAGGCGATGATCGCCCATCATGGCCTGGGCCTTGCGAAAGACGCCGAAAAGGCTGGTGTCGCGCTGAAATATGAAGCGGCGGTGGCAGGCGGCATCCCGGTGATCAAGGGTCTGCGCGAAGGGGCTGCGGCCAACGCCATCAGTCGCGTCTATGGTATATTGAACGGCACCTGCAATTACATCCTCACCACGATGGAAAAGGAGGGCCATGCCTTTGCCGATGTGCTGAAAGATGCGCAGGATCTGGGCTATGCGGAAAGTGATCCGACCTTTGACATTGACGGGATCGATGCCGCGCACAAGCTGTCGATTCTTGCCAGCCTGTCCTTTGGCACTGCCCTGGACTTCGATAATGTTGAAGTCACAGGCATCCGCCATATCATCGCCGCCGACATCGCCGAAGCCGCGGCGCTTGGGTTCCGCATCCGCCTGGTCGGCATGGCCGAGACGGTTGACGGCGAACTGTTCCAGCGCGTCCATCCGATGCTGGTGCCGCTGGGCCATCCCCTCTCCCATGTCGATGGGTCGTTGAATGCAGTCGTCGCCGAGGGTAATTTCGTCGGCCGCCTGTTCTTTCAAGGTGCCGGTGCGGGTGATGGCCCAACAGCATCGGCCGTGGTTGCCGACCTGATCGATGTCGCTCGGGGCGAATACGGCCCCGCTTTCGCCATGCCGGTCGATTCCCTTGACCGGCTGCCACGGGCGAACACAGACAAGCGGGCTGGCCGCGCTTATCTGCGTTTCCGCGTCAAGGACGAACCGGGTGTTCTTGCTGAAATTGCGGCCGCCACGCGCGATGCAGGGGTATCGATCGAAAGCCTGATCCAACGTGGAGCGACCGATGCCGATGGCGTTCTGGTTGCCATCGTCACCCATGTCGGCGCGGAATCATGCGTTACGGACACGCTGAACCGGCTACGTGGATCAGACAGCCTGCTCGATGAACCGATGGTGATGCATATATTGGATTGAGGCGGCACCCTCAGCCGAAGTTGACGCTTTCGAAGCGGATAGCCTCGCCCACTGCATCGTTGGCAAGCTGGTCTTCCCACATCATTTTGTGTCCGCGCACAATTGTCCCGACAGCCTTTCCGGTCAATTCCATGCCCGTGAAAGGCGACCAGCCGCAGCGCGAGGCAAGCCAGCCTTCGCTGACCGTCCAGCGTTTTTTCAGGTCTACGACGCTGAAATCCGCGTCGTACCCAACCGCGATGCGGCCCTTGGTAACAAGGCCAAAGACCCGCTGGGGTCCGGCGCTGGTCAGGTCGATGACCCGCTGCAACGTCGTGCGCCCCGCCGCCACATGGTCGAGCAACAGTGGAAGGAGCGTCTGCACACCCGGCATCCCGCTTGGCGAGGCGGGATAGGTTCGCGCCTTTTCCTCCAGCGTGTGCGGCGCATGATCCGACCCGATCACATCGGGCACGCCCTGATTCAGCCAGTGCCAAAGGCCATCGCGGTGCGCGGCGGAGCGAATCGGCGGGTTCATCTGCGCATGACTGCCCAGCCGGGGATAGGCATCCTCCGCCGCCAGCG
>JAENVZ010000055.1 GCA_016650315.1 Alphaproteobacteria bacterium
CATAAGACATGGCCGATATCGGAAACACTTCGCCCAGGATCGCCGCGGTTAAGGACTATTTTCGTCGCGGCGATGCCGGTCGGCCCGACATGCTCGAACTATTCGCGGACGATTTTCAGTTCTATTTCCCCAAATTCGGTATCGGCCGGGGCAAGGACGATTTCATGGCGTTCGCCACTGGCCTCGTGGGATCGCTCAATGCCATTGCTCACGACATCGACGCTTTCAGCTTCATTGAGAGCGGCGACAAGGTCGTGGTCGAGGGCACGACGCATGGCGAAGATAACAAAGGCGCACAATGGCAGGGCGGCAGGACTCCGGGTGGGCGCTTTTGCAGCGTCTTCCAATTCGAGGGTGCGCTGATCGCGCGCATGCACATCTATCTCGACCCGGACTACACGAGCCGCGACGAGGAGCATTTCCTCTGGGGCAAGGATCGCCGCTGGTAATCGCCCGCAGGGCAAAGGTGTTGATGGGAGAGGTTCAGATGAAAAAATTGCAGGACAAGGTCGCCATCATCACAGGCGCGGGCAGTGGTCAGGGTGCCGAGGAAGCACGGCTTTTTGCGGCTTCGGGTGCCAAGGTGCTGGTCACGGATATCAGTGAGTCTGGCGCCGCCATTGCCGCGGAATTGGGAGCTGCGGGGCATTTCGTTCGCCACGATGTGGCCGAAGAAGCAGACTGGGCCGACGTCATCCACCAGGCAGAAGCACGTTTTGGGAAAATCGATATTTTGGTCAACAATGCGGGCATCTATAAGCCGGTGGCGCTGCTGGATACCGAAACTGCGCTATGGGATCTCCACTATCGGGTAAACCAGCTTAGCGTATTTCTGGGCATGCGTGCCGCAGCCAAGGCCATGGCAAAAACCGGCGGCGGCTCGATCGTCAACATCTCGTCAGGCGCGGGCCTCAGCAATGTTCCGGGCATGTTCGCTTATGCCACCAGCAAATGGGCGGTGCGCGGCATGAGCAAGCTTGCCGCGTCCGAGCTTGCGCCGCTCGGCATTCGCGTGAACTCGATCCATCCCGGCATCATCGATACGCCGATGCTCGGCGAAAACACGCCCGAGCGGCTCAAATTCTACGAGGACATGATTCCCATGAAGCGTATGGGAACGCCTGCTGAGGTGGCACGACTGGTGCTGTTCCTCGCCTCCGACGATGCGAGCTACATCACCGGCGCCGAAGTTACCGTCGATGGCGGCATTGGCTGAAGAACCCTCGAGAGGATTATAGCATGGGACGTCTGGAAAATAAGGTCGCCATCATTACCGGCGGCGCGCGCGGCATCGGCAGGGCCACAGCAGAATTGTTCGCGCGTGAAGGGGCCCAGGTCTATGTCACGGACGTCAAGGCGCCGGAACCTCCCTATGAAGATGCCGCGATCAGCTTTTCGATCATGGATGTTGCCAGCGAGCAGGCCTGGACCGATCTGGTCGACGGCATCGTTGCGCGTCACGGCGCCGTTGATATCCTGGTCAACAATGCCGGTATCGGCGGGTCGCAATTGCCGCTCGCCGACGAGAATATCGCCGATTGGGACCGGGTGATCGCTGTCAACCAGACCGGACCATTTCTTGGCATGCGTGCAGTGCTGCCCGGCATGCGCGCGAAAAAGGCTGGCTCGATCATCAACTTCTCGTCGATCTGGGGCATCGCCGCGGTTCCGGGAGCCGCCGCCTATCATGCGACGAAGGCGGCCGTTCGGCATCTTTCGAAACATGCGGCGGTCACCTATGCGCCCGACAATATCCGCGTGAATTCCATCCATCCGGGCATCATCGCGACGCCGATGGTGCTCGAGGATCAGGCTGATGAAACCAGCGCTGCAGTGGTCGCCGCTACGCCGCTTGGCCGCATGGGCCAGCCGATCGAGCTTGCCAATGGGGTGCTCTTCCTCGCCAGTGACGAAGCAAGCTTCATCACCGGCACAGAATTGGTGATCGATGGCGGCTACCTTGCACAATAGGGACTCTTTGAAGGTGTTGTCCGAACCCGCGTCTTCAGGGATCGTCGACCAGTTGGTCGCGCGCACGGAAAGCTTTATCCGCGATGTGGTCATTCCCTATGAAACCGACCCGCGCCTTGGCCCCCACGGCCCATCGGATGCGTTGGTCGACGAATTGCGCGCACATGCACGCGCGACCGATCTGGTGGCCCCTCATCTGTCGCAAGATCTGGGAGGACAGGGCCTCAGCCATGTCGAAACAGCGCGCCTGTTCCGTGCCGCCGGCTATTCCCTGCTCGGTCCGCTGGCCATGAATATCGCGGCACCGGACGAAGGCAATATGCATCTGCTTGCGCATGTGGCGACGCCGGCGCAGATCGATCGCTTCCTCCGGCCGCTGGCCGCAGGGAAGACGCGCTCAGCGTTTCTGATGACCGAGCCTGCCGATGAGGATGGCGCAGGGTCGGATCCGTCCATGCTCAAGACAACGGCGCGCGCCGATGGCGACCATTGGGTCATTGACGGACGAAAAACCTTTGCCACGGGCGCTGAAGGCGCGGCCTTCACGATCGTGATGGCCCGTACCGAGGCATCGGCGACCATGTTCCTCGTCGATATGGACAGCCCAGGGATCACCATCGAACGCGTGCTCGACACGATCGATGGCACGATGCCCGGTGGACATGCCGTCGTGAGGCTCGACCAGGTTCGTGTTCCTACAGATCAGGTGCTGGGCGAGGTCGATCAGGGATTTCGCTATGCGCAGGTGCGATTGGCGCCAGCGCGCCTGACCCATTGCATGCGCTGGTGGGGGAGCGCGAAGCGCGCCCATGACATTGCCTGCCGTTATGCGGTGAAGCGACAGGCGTTCGGCAAATCGCTGATCGATCATGAAGGTGTCGGCTTCATGCTGGCCGAAAACCTCATCGACCTGAAACAGGCCAATTTGATGATCGACTGGTGCGCGGCTGTGCTCGACACCGGCGCGCTCGGCACCATCGAAAGCTCGATGGCGAAAGTGGCGGTATCCGAGGCCTTATGGCGGATCGCCGATCGTTGCGTGCAGGTGATGGGCGGCACGGGCGTTACCCGCGATACTGTTGTTGAGCAGGTATTTCGGGAGCTCCGCGCGTTTCGCATCTATGACGGACCAACCGAGGTCCATAAATGGTCGCTCGCCAAGAAGATCAAGCGCGATCATCTCGAGGCGCGGTCATGAGCACCGGGGCAGCGGACAACGCTGGGACCGTCCCGGTGCGCGAAGCATATCGCTTTGACGAGGTGGCTTTGGCGACGTGGATGGCGGCCAACGTTGAGGGCTTTTGCGGGCCTCTGACGGTCGAACAGTTCAAGGGGGGGCAGAGCAACCCCACCTACAAGCTTGTCACGCCTGGCCGCGCTTATGTGCTTCGCCGCAAGCCGCCGGGCCAGATTCTCAAGGGCGCGCACGCTGTCGAGCGCGAGGCAAAGATATTGTCCGCGCTTGGCTCGGTCGGTTTTCCGGTCGCGCATGTTTACGCCCTGTGCATCGATGACAGCATCATCGGCACATGGTTCTACGTGATGGACATGGTGGAAGGCCGGGTCTTTTGGGACGCTACCTTTCCAGAGGTAAGCCGCGACGAGCGTCCGGCCTATTTCGATGCGATGAATGAGACGCTGGCACGCCTTCACCGGGTCGATTACGCCGCGATCGGGCTGTCCGACTATGGCCGACCCGGCAATTATTTCGAGCGGCAGATCAGCCGCTGGTCCAGGCAATATCTCGAAGATGTGGACGCGGGGCGCGATCCCTGCATGGACCGGCTGGTCGAATGGCTGCCGGCCCATATCCCTCAAGGCGATGAAACGTCGATCGTTCATGGCGATTTTCGTTGCGACAACATGATCTTCCACGCCACCGAACCCCGGGTTATGGCGGTTCTCGACTGGGAGCTGTCGACGCTCGGCCATCCTTTGGCAGACTTCGCCTATCATGGGATGATGTACCGAATGCCGCCG
Organism: Alphaproteobacteria bacterium; assembly: GCA_016650315.1. Lineage (GTDB taxonomy): Bacteria > Pseudomonadota > Alphaproteobacteria > Sphingomonadales > Sphingomonadaceae > Rhizorhapis. Next base: position 3,952 of record JAENVZ010000055.1, read on the forward strand.
CATATCGTCGCTGGCCTTGGGGGTGCGGATATCGCCGCTCTCAATATCCCGACCGAGGCGGACTATGTCGCGGCTTATTGTCGGCGCACCGGGCGAGAGGCGATGCCGGACTATGATTTTTACGTCGCATTCAATTTCTTCCGGCTGGCCGCGATTTTTCATGGCATCAAGGGCCGCGTGATCCGCGGCACCGCCGCCTCCGATCAGGCATCGAAACGCGTGGGTGTTTTCCCCGAACTCGCAAAATTGGCTTGGGAGCAGGCCGAGATTGCCGGCGCCGATCCAGCCTGACCCGACATCTCACCATGCCCGCGCGTCTCTGAGCGAGCATGGCGGCCTTGGCCGACCACCGCGATTAAAAAAGGACAGCAAAATGGCCGATGGTACGCGGGTTGACGATCCTGGCTTGTACAACCGGACACCAGCCATCGCCGCGATGGCGATGATGACCAATCTTGGCGCCCTGACCATGTTGCTGACGCCGGCGGTGATTGCGAGCTATGCCAGCGAAGGCCATTTTAGCGCAGCGCAAGCGTCTACGCTGACTTCGGCTGAACTCGCCGGGATGACAGCAGCGGTCCTGCTGACGTCGCTGATACTCAATCAGATCGATCGGCGGCGGTGGGTGACATTTGGGCTATTGATAGCCGCGGCGGCCCATCTCGCGAGCATTTTCGCCGAAGGCTATCCGCTTTTGCTGGTAGCGCGGACTATCGCCGGCACCGGCATCGGCGTGGTCTACACGGTTGCGGTGGGGGCGCTGGCGGCCACGGCTTTGCCTGACCGCAATTTCGGCTTTGCCATCACCGCCAACCAGTTGGCGGCCACGTCAGTGCTGGCAGTATGCTCGTGGATCGGCTTGAATCATGGTCATGGGCCGACTTTAAGTGTCATCCTTGCCTTCACCCTACTGACGGGTTTGGGCATTCCATGGTTTCCGCGTCGGGCTCCTGCGCCCGCGGCGGCGACCGATGCCACCGATGCTTTTCGTACCCCGTCGAGCATAATACCAGGCCTTCTTGGCCTTTTGGGCATGTTCATGTTCCTGCTGGGCGTGGGAATGGTATGGCCGATCGTTGGCCTCATAGCCCAATCGCATGGAATCACCTCCAGCGTTGTGGGCTCAGCACTCGCACTCGCTGGTATAGGCGGTATCGGGGCGGGCCTCTTGGTATCAACTCTTGGTACGCGCTTTGGCCGCCTTTTCCCTCTCTGCATCGGCTCGCTGGGTATAGCGGCAGCGATGCTGTTATTGATAATTACGTACGACAACTGGATGCTGTTGTTCGTCGCGCCCGTCATCATGTTCTTCTGGATTTTCAGCATTCCTTATTATCTGGGCGCGATGTCGGGGCTCGACAGCACGGGACGCCTGGCAGTATTGAGCAGTGCCATGATGCCGTTTGGCCTTGCAGCGGGCCAGATGCTCGCAACGTCTATTGTCCGCGGGTCGAACTATGCTCCGACAATCACAATATCGGCGGCTCTGTTCGTCGCGGGGCTGGCGGCGATAATGTTCGGCCTCATCGCCGGATCGGGTCGGAAGAAGCCCGGACCATGATGACGAACCGGCCAGTGCCTCGCGCACGCTGATCGCGACTGGCCTCGACCGCTCGCACGAAAGAGGGCGGGAACATCGAGCTTGAGTTATATGCCCTGCATCGCCCGATGACGACGAGCCCAGAGAATATCAGGACTTAGGCGTCCTGCGCTACATCCCTGAGCTTCGTCCCGCTTTGCCAGATAGGCGTGGCAGGGTGGGTTTCCGAATATTTTTCTGGCCGGAGGCGTGCCACGAAGAAGAAAGCAATGGCGGAAGACGAGATGAATGCGCCCGCGACAGCGAAAGCCGCATAATAGCTTCCGGTGACCTTGATCAGATAGCCAGAGATGGCGGGAGCCAGCGCGGCGGCAACCGCGGTGGACAGGACAACAAGTCCTGTGGCGCGTCCAAGATATTGGGCCGGGGCAGCTTGGCGGATGGTCGCGAAATAGGTGGGCCCCGATGCATAGAGCAAGCCGACGGCGCCAGCCATCAGTGCAACAGCAAGATATTTCCCATCGACCAAGGGTACCAGCACCAGGCATAATCCGGCTGGAACGAGGCATCCAAGCAAGAGAAGCTTTCGTCCCAGCAGGCCCCCCCTGGACCGCCTTGTCGCATAGTCGGCAAGCAAGCCGCCGCTGACCATGCCGAGGGCGCCCAATCCCCAAGGAATGGCTGAAATGAAGCCTATCTCGATCTGGCTCATCCCGCGTTCGGCGGCAAGGTAGCTTGGAAACCAGGTGAAGAAAAAGACATGAACATAGCTCACCGCGCCAATGGCGATACAACTCGCGATGATAGCTGGGTATCGCAGTACATCGATGAGCCGCGGCTGCGTGTCGCCATCTTCTTGAGCTTGCGCGGAGGGCTGGGCGGGCTCGGGGACCTCACGAAAGTGGCGGGTTGCCGGCCACCAGCAGGCCGCCCAGCAAAGGCCGATCAGCGCGATAGCCGCAAATGATCCGCGCCAGCCAGCGACCACGACGGTCAAGGCGACGATAGGACCTGCCAGCGCGCCACCGATCGGCTGCCCCGCGCTGACCAATCCGAAAGCGCTGGCAAATCGAATGGGCGGCACGACACGGGCGAGCATTTTTGTGGAGGCCGGCATCCAGGGCGATTCCCAGGCACCGAACGCGAAACGCACAACAAGGAGTGAAATCAAACCGGTGACAGCGCCAGTCAAGCCGCACAGAACCGACCAGCATGTCACCGACACCATCAGCACAATGCGTGGGCCAAACCGATCGGCAGCCCAGCCGCCCATAAAGATGAAGATGGAATAGCCAATCGCAAATATGCTGAATGCAAGGCCCATCTCGCTTGGGTCGAGATGGAGGTCGCTGGCGATGGATGGCGCAAGCAGCCCGATCACCGTCCGATCCAGAAAGTTGATCATTCCTCCGAGGAATATCATCGACAAAACGGCTTTGTCGCCCTTGCGCAAGGCGTGTTGCGGCTCTTCCTGATGTTGCGCCATAATCTCTCCTTGGCCAGACGGGGGAGGGGTCGTTGTCATTCAAGCTGCAGATGAGATCCAGGCATGGCACCCCACCGTGCTTGGCGACGCAGTCTAACAACGGGACTAGATGCCCACTGGTGCCGAATAGTGCGTGGCAGCTTCGCTGGTTGGCGTAGGCTTGCTCAGCTTGCGTCCGTGCTGCGGCAGCAAGATGATCTGCACGATCTTGTCGTCGCGAAGCGTGATGTAGAATTCGAGCCGAAAATCGGCTGGCATTCCGCTCTTGTCGAAATCTCCGTCCAGTTTTGCCGTTAAAATGATATCACCATAATGATCGATGACTTCACGAACATCCATGGTAACATGATCGCCCACGATCTCGATCTCGCTCCATTTACGGATCGCATCTTTGCCCCAAAACTGCCGATGGCGATCATTGACCATGCAGTTTTCGGCAAATGGCTCCATAAAGCCGTCCAGATC
>JAENVZ010000056.1 GCA_016650315.1 Alphaproteobacteria bacterium
CAGGTGCTTGATGACGGGCGCCTGACCGATGGACAGGGCCGCACTGTGGATTTCAGCAACACGCTGATCATTCTGACCAGCAACCTTGGCAGCCAATTCCTCTCCAACCTGTCCGACGGGCAGAAGGTGGAGGATGTCGAACCGCAGGTTATGGACATCGTCCGTGCCCATTTCCGCCCCGAATTCCTCAATCGCCTGGACGAGATCATTCTGTTCCATCGCCTGAGCCAGGAGCATATGGCCCCGATTGTCGATATACAGGTTGGCCGCGTGCAAGGCCTGCTCAAGGACCGCAAGGTCAAGCTGGAGCTGACCGACGGCGCGCGGCACTGGCTGGGCCGCGTCGGTTACGACCCCGTTTATGGCGCAAGGCCGCTAAAACGCGCGGTGCAGAAATATCTGCAGGACCCGCTCGCCGACATGATCCTGCGCGGCGACGTGCCCGATGGAACAACGATCAAGGTGGAGGAAGGCGACGGCGGGCTGGCGCTGGGAACGGCATGAACAAAGCAAGAGGGCAGACCCATTCGAGTCCGCCCTCTATTATACCCAGGCAAGCTTGCCGTCAGAACTTCACGGCAAACCCGGCATAGAGGTAGCGTCCGATCGCATCATATTCCTGCGCGGTCTCGACGCCGATCAAGCCCGAACCGGTAAGGCCATTGGGCAGGCTCGGTGGTTTGCGATTGAAGGCATTGTTAATGCCGAGATAGAACGACTTGGGATTGTCCTTGTCATTCTCATCAAACGAGTAGCGCATCTGAAAGTCATGATAGAAGGCGTCGCCGACATTTCTTTCCTCGTCAGTCAGATCAGTATTGGGATCCTTGATCTTGCCGAAATAGCGTACCGTCCAGGATAGCTGCACTGGTCCCTTGCTGTAGATGGTATCGATCACGAACCGGTCCTTGAAGCCCGAACCGAGATGTTCCTGATCGCTGTCCTGCAACAGGCCGATTTCGTTGAAGAACGGGCCGCCCGTAAACGCCTGGCGCTTGTGCTTCAGGAGACGGGTATAGTTCGCCTGAAAGTCGAGCCGACCCCAATTGTCCAGATCGGTCCAATAGTTCATGCCGACGTCGATGTCGCTGGTCTGGAACCCGCCGGTATTGATGTTGAAGGCATCAATCCGGGTAATCTTGCCATTGGGAAGGCGGAACACAAGTCCCCCGCACGCCGCCGAATTGGGATCGAGCAGGCAGGCCTTCGCGGTCTCATCGCGCGGCTGACTGTTGATCGCGCCACCAACATTGATGTGATAATAATCTACCGTCATGTTGAAATGAGGAATGAAGGTCGGCGTGAACACGGAACCCACTGTCCACGTCTTGGCCGTTTCCTCTTGCAGATTCGGGTTGCCGCCGTTGAATCCGTTGATGCTCTGTATTTCGACCTGCGAATATTCGAAAATCCCGCTGTTCGCGATGGTGGTGGCAATGCCCGGAATCGCTCGGCAGGCCGCGTCATAGGTGCCGTTGCTGGCGGCCGTCACCCCATTGCAGGGATCAAGCGTCAGATCACCGGGGAAGGTTTCTTCCTGCGCCGAAAACAGCTCCGATACGTTGGGCGCGCGCGATGCTTCCGAATAGACCGCGCGGAAGCGGATGTCGCGGGTCGGCGCCCAGTCTCCACCCACCTTCCACGACCATACCGTACCGATGGTCGAATAATCATCGTAACGCAGGGCGCCTTCTACCCCAAGATAATGGGCAAGAGGCACTTCGGACAGGATCGGCACGCTGACTTCGCCGAAAACGTCCGCGACGTGGAACGATCCACGCGTATCAGTCGTGAAGTTGCCCAGCGTATTGCCGATATTGGTATCGGCATCCCAGTCATCGATGCTCTTTTCCTTGCGATACTCGGCGCCGAACGCAACCTTCACATCACCGCCCGGCAGCGTGAACAGCGTGCCGGTCATGCTGGCCGAGGCGACCTGCTGCTCCAGCGTTGTGCTTAACGCGTTTAGGACGTTACGACCACCGCGAATATAGTCGATCGCCCCCTGCGCTGCCGTATTGGCACCGAAAATATTGAGCGGCTGGCATCCATCGGCCCGCGCCGCAGGGTCGCGGCAGACGATCTGGCCGCTGATGTTCACGGCATCGAGCGCATTGGTGAAACGATCGGTCAGCACCGTTTCCGAAGCCGTGAAGTCGGTAGTGTGGCCGTAGACATAATTGACGTCCCACGACCAGTTGTCATTGAGATTGCCCTTCAATCCGGCAACGAAGCGATAGGTTTCGCGCGTATTGCGATTGCTGCGATCGAAAACGTCCGACAACCGCCGCCGGAAGGCGATGAAGCCCACGTCATTGGTGGCGTCGGCATCGCCATTACGCGCCGCGATCTCCGCCGCGATCGGGCCTGGTATGTAGGCATTGTCGATCGCCAGGCCGCCGACCACGTCGATCGAACCCGCGCCATCGACATTGGGATCGCCGCCCGCCGAGGGATAGCCTTCAAGGCCCGCGCGGGATTTCGTCTTTCCGTACATTCCCTCGGCATAGAAAGTAATGTCGTCGGTGATGTCATATTTCAGCGCCGAGCTGATCAGATAGCGCTCGACCGGCACCGAGATCCGGCGGAAACTGTTGCGGTTGAAGCCATCGACATTCTGGACGAAGCCCTGCTTCAGATTTCCGTCGGAATCGAAAGTATAGTCGTTGTCCAAAAGGTTGCCGCCGCCCGTATCGTCAAAGCTGGTAATATCGAAGATCGTGCCGTTGAGGTTAAAGGCGCCCTGAGGCGCAAAAACGCTGCGGCCGAAAATATCGGTGGCCGAAAACGAGCGCTTGCGCGACAGCAGCCCCTCATCCTTGTCATAAACGCCATTGATCCAGATATTGCCGCGGTCACCGGCAAAATTGGTGCCGACCGTCCCGCTCAGCCGGTATTTGGCGGCGTCGCCATGCGCACTGATGCCGCTCTGGCCGCGCATCTCGATGCCCTCAAAATCGTCCTTGAGAATGAAATTGACCACGCCAGCCATCGCATCCGAACCATAAATAGCCGACGCGCCACCGGTGATCGTTTCGATGCGCTTGACCAAATCGGTCGGGATCATGTTGATATCAACGGATGAATGTCCCCCCTCGCCCGCAACGAAGCGGCGGCCATTGACGAGCACCAGCGTTCGATCGCGACCAAGGCCACGCAAATCGAGCTGATTAAGACCGTTGCCGGACGTATTGAAGTTGGAATTGCCCTGGCTGGTGCCGGTCGAAAAAATCGGTTGGCGGCGCAGGACGTCCGCCACATTAGTTTGGCCAGTGCGGGCGATTGCCGCTTCACTGATGACATTGAGAGGCACCGTGGACTCAAGCTCCGGCCGCGCGATGCGCGATCCCGTCACGATGATTGCCTGTCCCTGCGCTTCCGGGGATTGTTTGACGTCCTGAGCAATAGCGGGCGTAGCGAGGAGCGCCGTAACCAGGATTATGGGTGCAACGCTGGCGCGCAAGTGCGCGTATTTCGATGTCTTGATCACAACTTCAGTCCCTTACCTGAAAAATGGCGAGCATTGTCGGTCCGCCTGATCTTATTTCACCACCCATTCCCGCTGGTCTGCACTAGCGCGTTCAGGGTTGGATCGATGGGAAACTGCTTGGCTGTTATACAACTGTAAAGAGCAAGAATGAAAATGAGTGACCTTTTCCTCATCCTGTGCCTTAAATGCAACAAGCCATTTTGAGGGAGTGAGTACGAAAATTGCGTAAAACCGCCATGTCCGAGAAACACTTGTTCCCCAGATCAGATAAAAGTTTCTGTTCATTTCATATCCCATAAGAATCTGATTTTTCGTATATGTTTCGATAAATAGGCATAAGGCCATGAAAATCGCGCCGCTGACCACGGATGGCAAAGCATCCCCATTCGGCAGGCTGCAATAGATTAGGGATTTGGGTATGCAAATATGTGTTCCATAAAGGTCGCACTTTACCCTACGGCAAAAGCATACTTACAATTCCATTAATCCGATACCGGCTTATAGGAACTATTGCCCGACCGGTCCCGCGAGCAGCATGGGATCAATCCGTGCATCGTTCCATTTCAGGCCCCAATGCATATGGGGACCAGTAGCGCGGCCTGTTGCGCCGATAGTGGCAATCGGCTGGCCTTTGCGGACATGATTCCCGACCATCACGTCAATGCGTGAGAGGTGCAGGAAGGCGCTGTTCAAACCCATGCCATGATTCAGCATCAGCAGATTGCCCTCCAGCGTAAAGGGACGGTCGCTTGCCAATATGACGACGCCATCGGCAGGCGCGACAATGACGTCTCCGGTCTCTCCGGTCACATCGACGCCGCCATGGTAGCTGGCCGGCGTCCCCTGATAGATGCGCTGCGACCCAAAGCGGCCGGAGATACGTCCTTCATGCGGCCAGATGAAGCGCTGGCGCCAACCTTGGCTGTCCGAGTGCACCTGCCGCGCGGCATTGATCTGTTCCCGTTCCACAGCACGCAATTTCAGGAAGGTATCAGACGGAACCCCGGCGCGTAGCGGCGCATTGATATGTTCAATCGGCCAATCACGCGGGGCAACGGCCAGCCGCTTTTCAAGCGCCTCTCCATTCTCCAGATGCGTAACCAACCGAGCCATTGGCGCAGCATCCCGATCAAAGGCGATCAAAAAGCGGCCATCTTTGGCAAGGTCGATTGCACGCCCGTCCAGTTCCAGCCGGATGGTGGAATCGGGCGCGGTGCCGACCACCGCCCCGCCCTGCATGATCGCACCTTCCAGAACGAATTCGCGGCGGCCCGGGTCCTGGGTTTCAGGCGATGGCGTAATGGCAACGCGGCCAGCCTGCGGCGCCAACCCTTCAGGCGTGGCGCAACTGCCAAGGATCAGAAATACAACAGACGCCGCGAGCAGCGCCCGCGGCTGCTTCACGCCTTCTGATCTTTCAGCGCCGCCTGCACCGAAATTTCGGCCGACACATAGGCTTCCTGCTTTTCGATGCTCCAGTACCGCAGGTCATCCAGGCGAATTTTTTCACCCGTCACGGCGCACAGCACATGATCGCCGGGCGACAGCATCCGAAAATTATAGGGCATATAATGGAGTTTGGCGGGACGATCGCGGTTCGACATCAACATGGACATATACCTTGTCTATACTTTCTTGCGGCATGCGGGATCAGGAAAACAGATCCTGCTGTCGCACTGGCGGATATCCCTCATCCGACGAGGGGGATCGCGTCTTCGGTGGCTTAGATGTAGCAGTTTTGTTGGATTTCTCAAGACATCCGCTGATGTCGGCATCCACTTCATCGTCACGGAATTTCAACGTGACATGACCGGCTGCACGTGCAGCGATGGCCGTGGAAATCAACTGATCGCCCTTCATGACCCGCGCAAATCCCCGCGACAAAGGCCGATCCGGGTCAAGCGAAATGGCAAGCCGGGACAAACGATCAAACGCCATGCGGCTGTCGGCAAGCCGACGCTGCAGCAAGTCCGGGCGAAGGCGAACTGCCTCCAGTCGTGTTCTCTCTCGCACAATGCGCTGCTTCAGCAACGCAGGCCGCAAAGCACCCGATGCTTCGGACAGTTCCTTCCCCGCATCACTCAGGCGATGGGAAAGCGCGCGGCGCAGGCGGTCGGCAAGGTCGTCCGTCCGCTGACGCTGCGGTTGCAGCAAGTCTTCCAGACTGGGCATCAGCCGCATCTGCGCGGTCAGGCGTTCACGGGCGCGCTCATGATAACGGCGCACAGCACGGCCAGCGCGCAGGCCCAGTTCGGACAGGCCCGCCATCAGATCGGCCCGCACCGGCACAGCGATTTCCGCAGCGGCGGTTGGCGTTGGCGCTCGTACATCGGCGGCATAGTCGCACAGCGTCGTATCCGTTTCATGCCCTACAGCGGAAATGACAGGGATACGGCAATCGGCAACGGCGCGAATCACCGCTTCCTCGTTAAACGCCCAAAGGTCCTCGATCGAACCGCCGCCTCGCGCCACGATCAACAGGTCCGGTCGAGGAATTGCTCCCCCCGGCTCCATCGCATCGAACCCGCGGATGGCGCGGGCCACCTGCGATGCCGCACCCTCGCCTTGCACCATGACGGGCCACAGGACGACATGGGTGGGGCAGCGGTCGGCAAGCCGATGCAAAATATCCCGAATGACAGCGCCGGTGGGTGATGTAACAACGCCAATAACACGCGGCAAATAGGGCAAGGGCTGCTTGCGCGATGGATCAAACAACCCCTCAGCGGTCAGTTTCTGCTTGAGCCGTTCCAGAAGCTGCATCAGCGCGCCTTCGCCCGCCAGCTCCATGCGCTCGATGACGATCTGATATTTGGACCGGCCCGGATAGGTGGTGATCTTGCCCGTAACGACGACTTCAATGCCATCTTCCGGCGTAAAGGGCAGGCGCTGTGCGCTCCCCTTCCACATCACCCCGTCGATGACCGCATTTTCATCCTTTAGCGCCAGATAGACATGCCCCGACGCCGCGCGCTTATACCCCGAAATCTCACCGCGCAGCTTTACATAGCCAAAGCGCTCCTCCACCGTCCGCTTCAGCAGCGCGGATATTTCCGTGATGCTGAGCGCGGGCGCGTTGTCCCCGGCGACATCCTCGGCTAACAGCCTGCCGGACGGATCGAATTGGGAAGGCGTATCGGGCATGAACATCCTTTTGCTGGGCAGCGGCGGCCGGGAACATGCGCTGGCATGGAAGCTGGCGCAATCGCAAAAGCTGACACAGCTATACGCTGCCCCCGGCAATCCGGGCATAGCCGAACATGCGGAGCTGGTCGACCTCGACGCCACCAATCATGAAGCAGTAACTGCGTTCTGCGCCGCCCATGCAATCGGGCTGGTCATCATTGGCCCTGAAGCGCCGCTGGTCGATGGTCTGGCCGACAGCCTGCGGCAAGCCGGCGTGCCGGTCTTTGGCCCGGGCAAACTGGCTGCGCAACTGGAAGGGTCGAAAGGCTTTACCAAGGATTTGTGCAGCAAGGCTGGCATCCCGACAGCAGGCTATGTCCGTGCGACGACCCCCGAAGATGCATTGGCCGCACTCAATGACTTCTCGTTACCCGTCGTAATCAAAGCGGACGGCCTCGCTGCGGGCAAGGGCGTGGTCATCGCGATGAGCGAGGCCGAAGCAAAAGAAGCCGTCGCGCACATGTTCTCTGGCGGCTTCGGCGAAGCGGGCGCCGAAGTGGTGATCGAAGAGTTTTTGACCGGCGAAGAGGCGAGCTTCTTTGCGCTGACCGATGGCAAGACCGTGCTGTCCTTTGGTTCAGCGCAGGATCACAAGCGCGTGGGCGATGGTGACACCGGCCCCAATACCGGCGGCATGGGCGCATATAGTCCTGCTCCGGTACTGACGGCAAAGCTGGAACAACGCGTGATGGACGACATCGTGCGCCCGACTGTTGCGGCCATGGCGGAACAGGACATGCCCTATAGCGGCGTTCTTTATGCCGGGCTGATGCTGACGGCGCAGGGGCCAAAGCTGATCGAATATAATGCGCGCTTTGGCGATCCTGAATGCCAGGTACTGATGATGCGGCTGGAGGATGATCTTGTCCCCTTGCTGCTGGCAACGGCAGAGGGCCGACTGGCCGAACATGGGACCGTGCGGCTATCGGACCGGACAGCGCTCACGGTCGTCATGGCGGCAAAAGGCTATCCCGGCACGCCCGAAAAAGGTGGCGCAATCGACGGCATTGCGGACGCCGAAAAATATGGGGCGAAGATATTCCACGCCGGCACGACCATCCGTGACGGACAACTTGTTGCAAATGGCGGCCGCGTGCTTAATGTGACCGCACTCGGCGACACTGTGACGCAGGCGCAGGCCGCCGCCTATGGAGCCGTGGACGCCATCCGTTTCCCCACCGGCTTTTGCCGCCGCGACATCGGCTGGCAGGAAGTTGCGCGGGAAACCAAGGGTTGATTGAGGAGAATGGATATGCAGGATTTCATAGGCACATACGGCCTCTGGCTGTTGATCGCACTGGTGGTGATCGTTGTTCTATTCTTCATGCTCCGGGGAAAAGCCAGCGAGAGCGCGGAAATATCGGTTGCGCCACCGGTCGAACCAGTCCGTGCCGAACCTGTTGTGCCAGCTCCATCGCCCGCGCCAAAGCCAGTAGCGAAAAAGCCTGTCACACCGCCCGTCACCCAAGCGCCCGACAATTTGCTGCAAATCAAGGGCATTGGGCCAAAGGCCAATACGCTGCTGATCGGCCTTGGCATTACCCGCTTTGCACAGATCGCCGCCTGGACCGATGCCGACCTTGCACGAATCGACGGCCATCTGGGCACCTTCGCCGGACGCCCCACCCGCGATCATTGGATCGATCAGGCCCGCTATCTGGCAAAGGGCGACATAGCCGGATTTGAAGCCAAATACGGGAAATTATAATGCAGGATCTCTGATGTGAAGCGGCTGATATATTGTTGTGCTCCTGCGAAAGCAGGAGCCTAGGGCAACAAGCGCAACATCAGGTTTCCCTGGGTTCCTGCTTCCGCAGGAACACTATATCTCTTCATAAGGAATGGTAAGAGAAACTCGCCTTCACCCCGTCGATCACGAACTGGGCGGCGAGAGCCGCAAGCAGGACGCCGAGCAGACGGGTGATGACCGCCTCTATCTTTTGTCCCAACACCCGCATCAATGGGCCAGCAAGCAGTAGCGCACCCAGCATCAACAACAAAACGCTGCCCATCGCGGCAAGGACGATCAGGGTTCCGCTCGTCCCTTCACTACGCGCCATGGTCAGCATGACGCTGGCAATGGAACCGGGACCCGCGATCATCGGCATGGCCATGGGAAAGACGGATACGTCCTCCACCTCCGGTGTGTCGATGATCTTCTGCGCCCGATCCTCGCGCCGCTGGGTCCGCTTTTCGAACACCATTTCCAATGCAATCAGGAACAGCATGATCCCGCCAGCAATGCGAAAGCTGTCGAGGCTGATGCCAAGCGCACGGAGCAAATCCTCCCCGAACAGTGCAAAGATCAGCAGAATCAATGTTGCAATGATAACGGCGCGTATCGCCATCGACTGACGCTGAGCCGATGATGCACCGCTCGTCAGGCTGGCGTAAATGGGGGCGCAGCCGGGAGGATCGATCACCACGAAAAAGGTGATGAACGCCGAAATAAAGAGTTCAAACAAGGATCACAGACCTTCGGGCGGCGACAACCCCGCCCGCTTGCAGGCCGCAACCAGCGTATTGCGCAGCAGAACCGCGATTGTCATTGGCCCGACCCCACCGGGCACTGGCGTAATGGCGCGGACGTGGCTCAATGCTTCGGACATTGCGACATCGCCTACCAGGCTGGTCTTACCCTCTTCCTTATCTGTAACGCGGTTGATGCCGACATCAATGACCACCGCACCGGGCTTGATCCAGTCGCCCTTCACCATTTCCGGCCGCCCGACCGCCGCCACCACAATGTCGGCGCGATGCACGACCGAGGCCAGATCGCGCGTGCGGCTGTGCGCCAATGTGACGGTGCAGTTTTCCTTGAGCAGAAGCTGCGCCATCGGCTTGCCGACAATGTTGGAACGACCGACGATGACCGCCTCCAGACCGTCAAGATCGCCCAGTTCGTCCTTGAGCAGCATCAGGCATCCCAGCGGCGTGCAGGGCACCATTGCGTCCTCACCCACCGCCAGCTTGCCGGCATTGACGACATGGAATCCATCGACATCCTTGGCCGGATCAATGGCCGCGATCACCGCCTTGTCATCCATATGGTCAGGCAATGGCAATTGCACCAAAATGCCGTCCACATCGTCATCGCCATTGAGTTCGTCGATCAGTTCCAGCAATTCATCCTGACTGATCGCAGCGGACCGCCGGAATTCTAGGCTTTCCATGCCCGTTTCCAGCGTCGCCTTGCCCTTGCTGCGAACATAGACGCTGCTCGCTGCATCTTCACCCACCAACACGACCGCAAGGCCCGGCTTGCGCCCCACCTGCGCCGCAAAGGCCTGAACGCCGGTCGCCAC
>JAENVZ010000057.1 GCA_016650315.1 Alphaproteobacteria bacterium
GAGTATCTGGAGGAAGTGGGCGATCCGGCGACCGGCGAGCCCATCGGCGCCACCGACGCCAACCTCAAGGCTTCGATTGCGGGCGAGACCCACGAATATACCGACATGTATCCGGGCATGGCCAAGACCGCCCGCGAAGAAGGATTTGACGAAATTGCTGACTGGTTTGAAACGCTGGCCAAGGCGGAAAAGAGCCATGCCGGCAAGTTCACCAAGACGCTGGCGACGATGGAAGCCGACGCCTGAGCGGGCAGTGACTCCATAGATCCGTTTGTTTCGAGCGGAGGCTCGAGCTTGTCGAGAACCGAAGTCGAGAAGACCGTGTGAACGGGTTCTCGACGGGCGCATATCGGCAAGCTCGATGCTGCTCGAACCGAACGGATTGGAACGACCGTCATTCTAAGGAAAACCGCATGAAAGAAGGCAGCCTGGAGGCACCGACCCGTCACCCCATCGCGTGGCAGGACGAGAGTTTCTATGATGGGGAAGCGCTGGACGCCGAACTGCGCCGCGTGTTCGACATCTGCCATGGCTGCCGCCGCTGTTTCAACCTGTGCGACAGCTTTCCGACGCTGTTCGACATGATTGACGAGAGCAAGCATGAAGATATCGAGCATCTCGACAGCAAGGATTTCAAGACGGTCGCGGACGCGTGCACATTGTGTGACATGTGCTTCATGGTGAAGTGCCCTTATGTGCCGCCGCATGAATTCAATCTGGATTTTCCGCACCTGATGCTGCGCTATCGTGCGGTTGAACATCGCAAGGGGCAGACTGGCCTTGCCGATCAGGAACTCGCCAAGACTGATCGCAATGGCAAATTGGGCACGATGTTCCATGGCGTTGCGAACATGGCAACGAAAAAGAACGGCCCGGTGCGCGGTGTGATGCAGGCGATGCTGGGCATCGATAAGCGGGCGCATCTGCCCGCCTTTGCCGATACGCCGCTGACGAAACGGGCAGCGAAGGGCGTCCCCGCGCCCAACCCGGACGCGCCTGGTTTCGGCAAGAAAGTAGTGCTGTATGCGACCTGCTACGGTAATTTCAACGACCAGACGCCGGGCGAAGCAGCGATGAAGGTGTTGGCCCACAATGGCGTTGAGGTGCGGATCGAGCATCCCGAATGTTGCGGCATGCCCAAGTTCGAGAATGGCGACCTGAGCGCCGTGGCGGCATCGGCCGAGCGGATCGCGGCCTATTTCGCCCCGATGATCGCGGATGGCTATGACATCGTGCCGCTGACGACGAGTTGTGCGTTGATGCTGAAATTCGAATGGCCGTTGCTCCATCCCGGCCATGAAGGGATCAAGGCGCTGAGCGAGAGCACTTATGACCTGTCGCAATATATGGTCGTGCTGGCGAAGGGGTGCGGGCTTGCGCCGATTGAGGAAATGCCCGCCAATGTCGCAGTCCATTTCGCCTGTCACAGTCGTGCGCAGAATATGGGGCCAAAGGCGATGGAGATGCTGCGCCTTATCCCTGGCGCAAAGCCGGTGCTGACCGACCGCTGTTCGGGGCATGGCGGCAAATGGGGTATCTTCAAGCAGAATTTTGATACCGCCATCAAGATCGGCCGACCCGCTGCGCGCGCTATGGTAAAGGACAAGCCCGATTATATGGTCAGCGAATGTCCGCTGGCCGGACAGCATCTGCGGCAGGTGATGGAAGCATCAGGTGCGGACACGGTGCCAGAGCGTATAGGTCATCCCATTGAGGTGATGGCAAAGGCGTACGGGTTGTAGGCAATAGAAGAGGACTGAACATGCCCCGCGACCAGCATATCATCACCGCTCAGGACATCATGGACCTTGGCACCTTTGAAACCATCCGTGCTGAAAAGCGTCAGGAAAACCTTGTCCGCAAGCGCTTTCGCCGGTTGTCGGTCGGGCCGCATGTGACGGTGCATTTCGAAAACTGGGACACGATGTGGTGGCAGATTCACGAAATGCTGCGTATTGAAAAAGGTGGTGAGGAGCAGCTAAAGGATGAGCTTGCCGCCTATAATCCGATGATCCCCAATGGCGGGGATTTGACCTGCACATTGATGTTCGAAATCGATGATCCCCAAATTCGCGCGCGCGTGCTGGGCCGGATTGGCGGGGTTGAGGATCATATCTTCCTCAGCATCGATGGCGAAAAGATTGTGGCGGTGCCTGAAGGCGATGTCGAGCGCAGCACGCCAGAGGGCAAGGCGTCGAGTGTCCATTTTCTGCATTTCCCCTTCACCGATGCGCAGATCGCGGTGTGGAAGAGCGGGGAGGGGCAGGCGATGTTTCATGTCGACCACCCCAATTACGGCCATATCTCCATCATCAATGACGAGGTGCGGCGCGAACTGGCCGGGGATTTTTGAGGCATATTGCAAGCTTGAGGAAAAGAGCAGCCGTGCTCCTGCGGAAGCAGGAGCCCAGGGAAATTTGACGCAGCGCCTGTGACTCCTGGGCTCCTGCTTTCGCAGGAGAACAAGTCCACAAAAAAAGCCCGCCGCGAGTTTCCTCGCGGCGGACAGACTTTCCTCCCCAGGAAAGATCGTTGCGGCGGGAGCTTTACGCCGCGAACTGGTTCATCGTGTTGTGGGCGCCGCCAGCCTTTAAGGCTGCTTCGCCCGCGAAATATTCCTTGTGATCGTCGCCGAGGTCGGAACCAGACATGTTCTGGTGCTTCACGCATGCAATCCCTTCGCGGATTTCCTTGCGCTGCACGCCCTTGACGTAGCCCAGCATCCCCGCTTCGCCGAAATATTCCTTCGCCAGATTGTCGGTGGACAAAGCGGCGGTGTGATAGGTCGGCAGCGTGATGAGGTGGTGGAAGATACCCGCGCGCTTCGCAGCATCGCGCTGAAAGGTACGGATCTTCTCGTCGGCAATGGCGGCAAGATCGGTGCCGTCATAGTCGATGCTCATTAGTTTGGCCCGGTCATAGGCCGACACGTCCTTGCCCGCTTCTATCCATGCATCATAAACCTGCTGGCGAAAGTTCAGCGTCCAGTTGAAGCTGGGCGAGTTGTTGTAGACCAGCTTCGCATTGGGGATGACTTCACGAATCCGGTCGACCATGCCGGCAATCTGTTCGATATGCGGCTTTTCGGTTTCGATCCAGAGCAGGTCTGCGCCATTCTGTAGCGAATTGATGCAGTCGAGCACGCAGCGGTCCTCGCCAGTTCCGGGGCGGAACTGATAGAGGTTGCTGGGCAATCGCTTGGGACGCATCAGCTTGCCGTCGCGGTTGATGATCACGTCGCCATTGGCCTGAGCGATGTCCTCGATCTCCTCGCAGTCGAGAAAGCTGTTATACTGGTCGCCAATGTCGCCGGGTTCCTTGCTGAAGGCAATCTGCTTGGTCAGGCCAGCACCCAGCGAGTCCGTGCGAGTGACGATGATGCCGTCCTCGACGCCCAGTTCCAGGAAGGCATAGCGGCAGGCGCGGACCTTCGCGAGGAAGTCCTCGTGCGGAACCGTAACTTTGCCGTCCTGATGGCCACATTGCTTTTCGTCGCTGACCTGGTTTTCGATCTGCAGGGCGCAGGCGCCCGCTTCGATCATCTTCTTGGCCAGGAGATAGGTGGC
>JAENVZ010000058.1 GCA_016650315.1 Alphaproteobacteria bacterium
GACATTGGCCGCGCATAGCGGCTCGGCGAGAGCGGCATGAAATGCCTCGCTCTGCGCACCCAATTCCTTCATCGCGCCCAGCACGGCCAGACGGCGCACACTCTGTTCACGGCCAAGCTGCTTCAAGGTAGCGGCCATCGACAGCGGATTGGCATTATAGCTTTCATCGATCAACAGCGCTTCGCCATCGGCAAAGGGGATGCGCGTCCGTGCGCCGCGTCCGGGAAGATCGGGCAATTCGGCGAGCGCCAGTCCCGCCACCGCCAGATCGCCGCCCACAACTTCCACCGCCGCCAGTACGGCCAGCGCGTTCGACACCCAATGTTCGCCCGGTGCGGCGATAGTGAGGCACAGCTCTCCTTCCGGCAGCTTGACCGTCACCAGCGTGCCGCCATTGACCGCCGTGACGCTATCGACCGCGCGCACATCCGCGCCTTCATTGAAACCGAATCTCAGTATTTTCGCACCATGACGCTCCGCCGCGCCGGTCAGCCTTTCGGCAAAAGGGCTGTCGGCGGGAATGATTGCCGTTCCGTCCGGCTCCAGCCCCTCGAAAATCTCCGCCTTTGCGTCGGCAATCGCCTCCATGCTGTCGAAAAAGGCCTGATGCGCCGGAGCAATCGCAGTGATAATGGCGACATGCGGGCGCACGAGCGCCGTCAGCGCAGCCAGTTCACCGGCATGATTCATGCCCATTTCAAAGACGCCGTACAGCGCGTCACGCGGCATCCGGGCCAAACTGAGCGGCACGCCAACATGATTATTATAGCTTTTGACCGAACGGTGCGCCCGGCCCGGCGCACACCGGTCAAGAGCTTGAAAAAGCGCCTCTTTGGTTCCGGTCTTACCAACAGACCCCGTCACGCCAATGATCTTTGCCTGCGTCCGCGTTCGCGCGGCGGCCCCAAGCGCGTTGAGAGCCGCAGTCGTGTCGTCGACCAGCACATGTGGATGATCGACCCGATGGCTGACGATGGCACCCGCCGCGCCCGATGCGAAGGCCTGTTCCACGAAACGATGGCCATCGGTCGCCTCCCCCGAAAGCGCGATGAACAGGTCGCCCGGTCCCACTTCCCGGCTGTCGAAAGCAACCCCGGTAACGGCAAACGGCGCGGAAACCGTGCCGCCGGTGGCCTGCGCGATTTCAGCGGAGGTCCAGAGATCAATCATGCTGACCCCTTCCCGTTTGGTTCGAGCTTGTCGAAAATCCGATGCGCAGGGTTCTCGATAAGCTCGAACCAAACGGAACGGGACTGGAAACCGCCTTCATGCCGCGCATTCCCGCGCCACGGTGACATCATCGAAGGGCAGGATGCGCTGATTTTCTCCGGCACCCACGATTTGTCCCTGTTCATGGCCCTTGCCGGCAAGCAGAACAATGTCATCCACGCCCGCCTGCGCAATCGCGGCGGCGATGGCTTCCCGGCGCCCCCCAATTTCGATGGCGCCCGGCGCTGCCGCCATAATCGCCTTGCGAATCGCGGCGGGGTCTTCGGAGCGGGGATTATCGTCGGTCACGATGACGCTGTCGGCAAGCTCCACCGCAACCTTGCCCATTTCGGGGCGCTTGCCAGTATCACGGTCACCGCCAGCGCCGAAAACGACAATAAGACGACCTCTGGTGTGCGGGCGAAGCGCCTTGATCGCGGCATCAAGACCATCGGGCGTATGCGCATAATCGACATAAATGGGCGCACCAGCCTTGCTGATCGCCGCGCGCTCCAAACGTCCACGTACCGGTTGAAGGCGCTCCAGGCAGCCCAAAATATCTTCCAGCTTTCCACCCGTCGCCAATATAAGAGCGGCAGCGGTCAGCGCGTTGGCCGCCTGATACGCGCCGATCAGCGGCAGATTGACACGGTGCGTCCTACCCTCCGCCTCGATCATCAGCACCTGACCCAAATGGGTCGGCGTGCGTGACAAAAGTTGCAGCGTTTCACCCGCTTCGCCAATAGTCAGAATGACAAGGCCGCGCTTTTTCGCCCGCGCAATGACATCAGGCGATCGCGCATCATCGGCCCAGATGACAGCAGCAGCGCCCGGTTCAACCACCTCCTCGAACAGCCGCATCTTGGCTTCGAAATAACTGTCCATGTCGCCATGATAATCGAGGTGATCGCGGCTCAAATTGGTAAATGCCGCCGCCTGAACTGGCAATCCTTCGGTCCGGTATTGCGCAAGGCCATGACTGGACGCTTCGAACGCGGCATGGGTGATCCCTTCGCGGCAAAGGCCGGACATGTTTGACAGAAACGTCACTATATCGGGGGTCGTCAGGCCAGTGGACACCTGATCCACCGAAGTCGTGACGCCCAGTGTACCGATGGAAGCCGCCTTTTCGCCCATCATGCGCCAGATTTGCCGGGTCAGTTCGACCGTCGATGTCTTGCCGTTGGTCCCCGTGACGGCAACCACCGTCTTGGGAAAAGGCGCGAAATATTTTGCTGCCAATTGTGCGAACAGGCGGCGCGGACAATCGTCGACTAGATGGGCCGCACCCTTTACTTCCGCCTGGCGCCGGGCCACGATGGCGATGGCGCCTGCCGCGATAGCGTCATTGATAAAGTCCTCGCCATTGAAGCGCACTCCCTCAAACGCACCGAATACCGTACCGGGCGCGACCTTGCGATGGTCGATGGCAAAGCCCGTCACTACGCTGTCCTGCATATCGCCAGACACGTCTCCGACAATCTGGCCGCCCGCAATCTGGCCAAGGCGCATTATTCTTCCCCCTCCTTGGGTTTCCACAGCAAAGGCATCAGTTCCGAAATATCGACGTCGCGGTTAAGGTCGGGATAGATGCCCAGCATCGGACCGGTCCGCTCAATCACTTTCTTCACGATTGGGGCGGACGTCCATGCCGCCGTGCGCAGGCCAAAAGTCTCTGGCGTTCCTTTGGGTTCATCCAGCATGGTCAGGACAATATATTTCGGATTTTCCATCGGGAAGGCGGCGGCAAATGTCGTCACGAGTGAACTTCTTGCATATCCGCCCTGAAATGGCTTTTCAGCCGAACCCGTCTTGCCGCCGACCCGGAATCCTTTCGCGTCGGCGCTTCTCCCTGTACCGGCTGCCACGATCATACGCAACAATTGCCGCATCCGCGCACTGGTCGCGGCGGTAAAGACCCGGCGTCCCGTGGGCGCTTCGCCATCCTTCACTTTCTGGATCGTTGCGGGCCGCCAGATCCCGCCATTGACAAGCGCGGCATAGGCACTGGCAAGGTGCAGCGGCGTGACCGCAATGCCATGGCCATAGGACACCGTCATGTTGGTAAGCCGTCCCCAGCTTGCCGGCCAGATGGTGGAACCACGCTCCTTGAGTTCAATGGACGGGCGACGATCGAATTCCAGCTTACGGAATATGTCCTGCATCCGCTGCGGCCCCAGTTCATCAGCGATCCGGGCAGTGGCGATATTGGAGCTGTGCACCAGCGTTTCAGGCACGTTGAGCCAACGCTTCAGCGGGTGATCGTCGCGAATATGGAAACCGCCAATGGCAAGCGGCGCGGTCGCATCATAGCGCTTGTTCATTGAGGTAACGACGCCCGCATCCATGGCCGCACCGATGGAAATCGGCTTGAAGCTCGATCCCAGTTCATAGACCGCCTGCGTCACATCGTTGCGGCGAGCCTCCATATTGCCCTTGCGCAGCTTGTTGGGGTTGAACACCGGAAGCGACGCCATCGCAATGACTTCGCCGGTATTGACGTCGAGAATCAGGCCAGCGCCACCCAGCGCCCGATGCGCTTTCATCCCGGAGTAGAGTTCGCTTTCCATCGCCGCCTGAACCCGGCTGTCGATGGACAGGACAAGCGGTGTCGAACGCAATCGCTCGTCCGTCAGTCGCTTGTCGAAAGCACGCTCGACCCCCATAGCGCCCGCGCCATCCTGATCGACAAAACCCAGAACATGCGCGGCCAGCGTCCGTTGCGGATAGAGCCGTTCCTTCTCGCGCGGAAATTCGATGGCGATTTCACCAAGCGCATTGACCGCGCTCACCTGTTCGGGAAGCGCCCGTCGGCGCAGATAGGTGAAGCGTGCCGGACTGGTCAGCCTGGCATAAAATTGGGCAACAGACTCATCGGGAAAAATATTGTGGAGGTTTTTGGCAATTTGCATGGGATCGCCAAGCAAAGCCCTGGGCCGGACAGCGATCGAATAGGCATCCATCGTCCGCGCCAGCGGCACGCCGTTGCGATCCATAATATCCGCTCGCATCGGAATCAGGCTGACCGGGCCATGCCGCCCGGGCGCTCCATCGGCAAAAAGTCCCAGCCACAGCAACCGCCCGCCCACCAGCATGGTCGCGGCGAGGAACAGCAGCAGAAGAAGCATCAGGCGGTAATGCGCAACGGCCGTCAACTGATAGCGCTGACTGGCCGTTCTCACTCGTTCGGGACGCGCGACGAGCGTCGTCATCAGCGCATCATCCTCCCATTCTCCCGCGCCGCAAGGCGGGCAAGGTCGCCCATAGTATGATCATCCAGCAATGTTTGCTCCAACATCGCCATACGCTCAACACGCCGTGGCACAGGCGCGGTCTGCACCGATGCCGTACGGACAATCCTTGGTTCGGCCTTCTTTGCCGATGGCCGTACAACCGCTGCAGGCGCAGAAGGTTGCGCAGGCGATGGCTTTACAACCGAAACAGTTTCGTGCGCCTGTGCGGCGGCCGGACCGGCAACCGCCTTTGCGACTGCTGCGACGGCGGCGGGCAAATCGTCCGCGGTTTCCACCATAGCGGTCATGACTGGCGCCGCGACATAGCCCGGACCATTGGGGGCAATGCCATCAAGGCTGGCCAGCGCCTTTTCGCCATTCAGATATTGCGCGACTGTCGGCGTTGAAAAACGGAAATTTTCATTGTTCCAGCGTTCAAGCTGGCGGAGGCTGGCGCGCGCCCCGAATTCGGTTTCCAGATAACGCATGTCCCGTTTCGTCGACAGGATTTGCGTTTCGACGCGCACCAGTTCTGTCCGCTCCGATGCAACCCGGAGGGAGACCAGATAGACAGCAATGGCACCAAGAGCCACCAGCAACACCCAGAAAATGCTTTGCAGACGTTTGACCGCGATCATTGTCCTGTTCCCCATGCTGAAGCCGATGTGCGCACCGCGCTGCGCAAAGTGGCGGACCGCGCGCGCGGATTGAGCGAAATTTCCCTGTCGCCCGCGCGCACTGCCTTCGCGGGCTTTTCAAAGCTGGCCGATGGCAGGTCATCATTGACCGGGCGATGCCGCGAACCGGCCCCCTCACTCCCACTCCGGCGACGCAGGAATTGCTTCACGATCCGGTCCTCCAGACTGTGAAAGGTGACGACGGCCAGCCGGCCGCCCGGTTCCAGCACGGCTTCGGCCGCCACAAGTCCCTTTTCCAACTCGTCGAGTTCACCGTTCAGATAGATGCGGATTGCCTGAAATGTACGGGTCGCCGGGTCTTTCTTGTCGCCTGCGCGATAGCCCACGGCCTTGCGGACCACAGCGGCCAGCTCCCCGGTGCGGCTGAGCGGACGCGCTTCGACGATGAAGCGGGCGATGCGGCGGGACCGATGCTCCTCGCCATAGCGATAGATGACGTCCGCTATATCCTGTTCGGCGGCGGTGTTTAGGAAATCCGCGGCGCTTTCCCCTGCCTGACTCATCCGCATGTCGAGCGGCCCGTCCGCCTGAAAGGAAAAGCCGCGCTCGGCCCGATCAAGCTGCATCGAAGAAACACCGATGTCGAGCGTGACACCGGAGACTTTGGCAACGCTCCGCGCCTCCAGAAGCCGTTCCATGTCAGAAAAGCAGCCCTCGATCAGTGTAAGCGCGCTACCTTGGGCCGCAGCGAGCGCCTGCCCTTCCGATATGGCGTCAGGATCGCGGTCAAAGGCAAAGACCTGCGCACCCCGTTCAAGCATCGCCATGCTGTATCCGCCCGCGCCGAAAGTGCCATCGACATGGCGTTCACCCGGAACAATGGCGAGTGCGTCAAGAACTTCATCCAGCAGAACAGGAATGTGTGGCGCGGCAGAGGTCATTTCGACCCCCGCGCATTTTTGGGGTTCTTTTCCCATTCTTCCAGAGCGAATTCGGCGGCCAGCTTCAGCGCGTCATACACGCCGTCGGTGGCGATAAGGGTATGGGGGTTCCACAATTCGAAATAGTCGCCCGAACCATTGATGAAGATGATATCTTCAATGCCGCACAGCTTCTTGAGAAAGGGGGAGATGAAGAAGCGGCCGCCATCATCGAACGGCACATCTTCCAGCAGACCGAATTTGCGCTGCATCGCCGCCGCGCGGCTGTAACCCTCGCCCCGGGCCAAAGCGAGTTGCTCCTCGCGGTCAATGTCGGCGCGCAAGGCCTGCTGATAGCTATGACCAAACCCGATAACGCAGTTAAAGTCTTCATGCTTGGTAAGGCAAAGCCGGTTCTGGCCGCCGCTGCTGGCCTGAATGACATGGCGCATGGACGCGGGGATGGAAAAACGACCCTTGCCGTCCATCGCGGTAAATGCAGGACCGGAATATAACCCGACTTCCAACACTTGCTCGCCCGCCCCTTTAATCGCCGAGGCCAGACTCGTCCGTTCCGGGAAGCGGCCTCATTGCCGTCCCGGGGTTCACAAATCGCATACGGCGTGTCTGCCCCAATAGACGCGAAGTCTATCAGGGGATGGCTTGGGAATAAAGGGGATAATTTGGGAATTTATGGGAAATTGGAACGAAATGGCCGAATATGGCGTGTATTATTCAGTCATTCCCAAGACATA
This sequence comes from Alphaproteobacteria bacterium, assembly GCA_016650315.1. Taxonomy (GTDB): domain Bacteria; phylum Pseudomonadota; class Alphaproteobacteria; order Sphingomonadales; family Sphingomonadaceae; genus Rhizorhapis. The sequence goes on from JAENVZ010000058.1 coordinate 6,756, forward strand.
CTCCTGTCTGTTTCTATTATGTTCCGACCAAAACACCGCGCTCACAATATCCGACTCGATTTTGCCGATCCTTCCCATGCTTTCCCAGCCATGCACCACACCACCTTGAAATAACCGCCGTGCCGAATGGGTGGCAACATCAAGGCTCGCGATCCATGGGTTTTCTAAGGGCAGGATTTGGCTCAAGGTCGGGAACAACCTGCCCGGAAATATTCTTGCCCTTTGCGGACACCGCCGGTTCTTCCGGCGGAGGCGGAGTCACACCCAGTTCCGCCAGCGGTTCGGGCAAAAGCACGGGCACAGGAACGGCTTCTATCGCATTGTCGCCTGGGACTAGCTGCAGCGGAGCGCCATCGACCGCACTTGCCGCCACATCGTCATCCACGCCCGCCTTTTTGATGACTATATTAGCAAGCCCGACCAGCAAAACGACGCCGGCCAAACCGGCAAGTCCGATCTGAATCCGCTGCATGCTATCCTTCCGGCGGCTATCGGACATCATGTGAGCCTTTCTTCATGCTCCGGCACAGGAACCTTCAGTCCTTCTTCTCCAGCCAGGGAAAGACCGTCAAGCCCTTCTGTTCCAGCCATTCCCGATTATAAAGGGTGGAAAGATAACGAAAGCCGGTATCGGCAAGAATTGTCACGATCCGCTTGCCCGGCCCCAGTTCCCGCGCCAGCGCCATTGCTCCCGCGACGTTGATGCCCGACGACAGACCAAGACACAGCCCTTCGTCGGCCAACAGAGCACGAACCTGCTCCAAGCCTTCCTCATCGGAAATACGGAACTGCGTGTCGATCGGCGCACCTTCCAGATTGGCCGTCACGCGGCCCTGTCCAATGCCCTCGGCCACCGACGAACCCTCGGCCTTCAACTCACCATGCGCATAATAATTGAAAAGCGCCGCGCCATGCGGATCGCTGAGCGCAATGGTGATGGCTTCATCCTTGGCCTTGAGGCCCAGACCAACACCCGCAATCGTGCCGCCCGTACCCGCCGCACATGTAAAACCGTCAATGCGGCCATCCATCTGCGCCCAGATTTCTTCCGCCGTGCCACAGATATGCGCCTTGCGATTGGCGATATTGTCGAACTGATTGGCCCAGACTGCCCCTTCGGTCTCCTCCGCAATGCGCCGGGACGTGTGAACAAAATGGCCCGGATTGGAATAGGGAGCGGCGGGCACGGTCACCAGTTCGGCACCAAGCGCACGCAACGTATCCATTTTTTCCCGGCTTTGCGTTTCGGGCATGACAATGATGGTGCGATAACCTTTGGCATTGGCGACGAGCGCAAGGCCGATACCCGTATTGCCCGCCGTCCCCTCGACAATGACACCACCGGGCGCAAGCTGGCCCTTTTCTTCGGCATCATTGACGATGTAGAGCGCCGCCCGATCCTTGACCGAAGCACCGGGATTGGCAAATTCGCATTTGCCGTAAATGTCGCAGCCAGTCGCCTCGGACGGCCCCTTCAGGCGCACCATTGGCGTATTGCCAATAAGCGCAAGCGTATCTTTATAGACAGTCATGTCGCCTGTGTAGCGGGAGTGGTCGCCGGACGGCAAGCAAAGGAATTATGTATCGTAAAAAGTTGGGGTTGGGCTGTGCCGTTTCGATTTCATGCAGCAAGAGCGGTTTCGACGGCTTTCTGGAGTTGGCGACCAAAAATCGGCTTGAACAGAACCGCGCTTGGATGGTCGAGCTGAATGCGTGCCATCGTGGCCGGTTCCCGTGACCCAGTGATAAAAATAACCTTCGAAATCCCCAGAGCGTGAATGGCGAGTGCTGCATCAACGCCGTCCTCCTCTCCTGCCAGACGCATGTCCATCAGAACCAGATCCGGGCGATGCTTTGTCGCCAATGCAACGGCATATTTGGCGGTCGCTGCTATGCCGCACACAGTCAGGTTCATGTCTTCCAGCTGTATGCGCAGACTTTCGGCGATGAGATATTCGTCATCGACGATAAGCACAGATGCTTTCTGCACGCTCATGACAGCGCCGGTACCGGAAGAGTTATTTTCGTTATCATTCCGCCCTCCCTCCTGATCTCCATCTTGCCGTTAAGCTGTTGCACCAGTCCTTTCACGATCCGGGTCCCAAGACCTGTCTTGTACAATTTTTTAACGCCGGTCGGGAGCGACGCGCAACCATCGTCAGCAACAGTCAACACGACTTCGCCTCCCTTTTCATTAAGAGCCAGGGTTACCGCCACGTTTCCCTTACCATCGGGAAAGGCATGTTTCAGTGAATTCGTAACAAGTTCGGTGACGAGCAGACCCAGTGGAATGGCAAAATCCAGATTAACAGCCAGGGTGCAGGCATCGATCGTCAATGCAATCCCGCCTTCGGCGCCGCCCTCTATAATATGGCGCGACAGTTCCTTCAGAAATGGCGCGATGTCGAACGTTTGCAAATCGTGAGACGTCATGAGTTGCTGGTGCACCAGACCCAATGCATAAATCCGCCCGCGCAAGGACTCCAACGCATTCTTGGCCGCCGCGTCGTCCAGTTGGCGCGCCTGCATCATCACCATCCCGTCAATGATTTGCAGATTGTTCTTCACGCGATGATAGACCTCCCGAAGCAAAAGGTCGCGCTGCTGGAGCGCAGCCGTGCGCTCATCGACCACCGCTTCCAGATCCGCCTTGGCAACGCGCAGTTCCGCCAGCGTGTCGATCAACCGGTCGTTGGCGGCACTAAGGTCAGCGGTCCGTTCTTCAACCCGCCGTTCCAGTTCCGTATTGGCGATGCGAACCTTTTCTTCGCTTTCACGGAGGAGTCGGGCCGTGCGATCCTGTTCTTCCACACGATGCGACAATTCGTCGTTGAGCCGGCCAAGCTGGGCGGGCGATGGTAACGCAAGAAGTTTCGGCACCAGCGGCCATAACAATATCGCAGTTCCGACCGATAGCATGGCGGTCACCACCTTAACCAAGCCATCGATACCGTAGGCGGGCACCCATAATGTCAGTATTGCCATGAAATGCGTCATGCCGCACGCAAGGATGAAACCGACAAACAGGAAAAAGACCCAGCGATATTCCAGGTCCGACCGCTGACGGACGAACCAGTATAGCGCGAGTGGAATGGAAAAATAGGCCAGACCGATAATGATGTCCGATACAGCGTGAAGCCAGATCAACCCCGGCGACCAAAGCAGACAAAAGCCATGCGGGGTCAGGCCGGTCGGATTGAATAACCAATTCCACAGCGTCATGATCGCCCACCCCTTCGTACAAGACCGTTCCACCGCTGGCCCCATCTCTTACGGTGGCATACCGACGGTCACGCCTGATTGGCTGCGATCCCATACCAAATCAGTGACCAAAGTTCGCACGCACACCCGCAACGGTCAAGCACATGCGACAGAGGATATAATAAACTCAATGCCTTGTTCCACCATTTCGGCTGGTAATCGAAGATCATCCGGTTAATACAAAAAATTCAGGAAAGTGATTTTTTTCGGGAACCAATGCGCGATGTCCTCGTTTGGATACTCGGATAGCAAATCTTTTGCCCCCCGCTCTTGCTGTCCGATAACATGGGCCCGGAACGCTTTCTCCCCCCCCCCCGACGGCGTTCCGGGTCCTATGTTTTTCTGAGGTCTCCCAAACCCATTATTCATTAGACTGAAAGCCTCGCCGGTTTATGATGTGGTCGAGTTTTCCAATAAGGACGCCTGTCATGAAAAAGAATTTGGCCATTGTCGCACTTTCCGTTGCCCTGACGCTGCTAGCCGCATGCAACACTGTGAAGGGTGCCGGACGCGACATTGAATCCGTTGGCAGCGCGGGCGAAAAAGTCATCAACTAAGGCCGGGGAGAGCGAACTCTCGCGCTCAAGAATAGGCACTCCCCATGATACGCGATGCGATCCATGCCGGGAATGCCGCAACGGCCAGAAATGTACCAAGCGGAATGCGGGTGGTTGACGTAACCCCCCGTCCCCGTGCGGCGCCAAGGCCGATGGTCAACAGCGCCGTCACGCTAGCGATGACGAGCAGCAGCGGCAGGACTGGCCAGCCCATCCATGCACCAATAGCGCCCAGCAGCTTGGGATCACCCCCGCCCATCCCTTCGCGTCCGCGCAGGTGGCGATATCCAACAGCGATGACCATCAGCGCACCATAACCTGCGGCTGCGCCGATCACGCGGTCGGCAAGAGTGACGCCGTTCACCCACGTTCCAAGTGTAAGGCCCAGAAAAGCCAGCGGGAGCGTCAATGCATCAGGCAACCAGAAATGCCGGTAGTCCAGCACGGCCAGAACGATCAACAACCAGGCGAAAACCGCCCAGCCTAATCCTTCAATACCCGGCGCAAGCCACAAGGCCACAGCTCCAGCCAACGCGCAGCCCAATTCCACACCAAAATGCAGCCAGTCGATCCGCGCGCCGCACGTCCGGCATTTGCCGCACAGGATAATCGCGCTGAACAAGGGGACAAGGTCGATCGCACCCAACATCCGTCCACATCCATCGCACACGGAACGACCCGCAAGCACTGAACGCTCCTGCGGCCACCGAAGGACAAGGGTAGCCAGAAAACTGCCGATAATTGCGCCCAGAACAAAGCCCGCGAGCGGCCATGTTCCGGGCGGCAGCATATTCAGGCCGTCGCTCACAACCTGCCGCTGATCTTCAACACATATCCGCCATCCGCCGCACGCGAAAAGCCATTGCCCGCAAGCGTCCCCGCAAGGGCCGCATCCATGGTGCTGACCAGCAATTCGGCCCGATAGCTCCCATCAGCTTCAATATGCAGATTGAGCTTTTCAAGGCCAGACTGACTGACCAGCGGCAGGAAAAGCGCGGGGCCATCGCAGACAGCTTCACCACTCAACCCTTGCGACAGATTAAGACCCTGAATAGTGGCGGCCATGCGCGCCTTGATACGGCCTTGTGCACGGACACAGGCGCCGTCGGCGAAACGCACGCTAACATCCGAAAAGTCGATTCCACTGATTGGAAGCGGTGCAAACAGGCCATCCGCGCCAATGCTGGCTGTCACGTCATCTATACCAAAGCTGGCGCTGCTGACTGTCACCGCGCCTTTCAGGTCATCGGGACCGCCCGTTTGCCGGACAAAATCCATCCGCGCCCTGCCCACCAGCAATTGTATCGGGGACAACCGTGCCTCGACATTGCCCAACATCACGCGGCCAAGGCGCAATTGCTCAATAGTGCCCCACCACACGCCACCATTTATGGACCGCGCTGCAAGACCGTTTTCCTGCAACCCCAGCATATTGAATGCCAGTCGCAGAGGGAAAAGCGCCACCAACGCAAACAGAAGCGCAAGCAGCAAAAACAGGCGACGGCGCGCGGGAAACGAGAAACCCATTACCGTCCCGCCGTTCGCAGCACTGCGGTTGCGCTGATGACATCAGGTCCCGCTGGCCGTGCGCTTAATGTTTCAACCTGAACCCCGAGCGCCTCCAGCGAGGCAAGCCAACCGAAAAAGGCGGTCGGGCGCGCAGAGCCAATGGCGATGCTTACCCTGCCCTCCCCCTGTGGATCGTTCCGGTCCAACGTGAAGCCGGTTTCACTGGCGCTCTGGCTGACCACGACATCGAGCGGCGCACCCAATGCAGGCGGGCGGTGGCCCGAAAGCCCCTTGATGGCGTCCACCCGGGCACGGATGGCGGCGTAGCGGTCGATGGCCGCCGCATGACTGGCCTTTGCCGAAACAAGGCTGCCGTCGATGGGCCGGATAACGCCAAGCCACAGCACCACCACAACCAACAGCGCCAGCA
>JAENVZ010000059.1 GCA_016650315.1 Alphaproteobacteria bacterium
AGGATGAACAGGATCAGCGGAACTGTCATGATCGCAGGCAGGCGTGCGGCCTTTTCTTCCGCACGCATCATGCGTTCGTTGCGGAATTCGGCCGACAATACACGTAGGGCTGATGCCAGAGGCGTACCGTATTTTTCGGTCTGAATCATGGTCGTGACCACGCCCTTGACCGCATCCAGCTTGACGCGGTTGGCAAGGTTTTCGAAGGCCTGCCTCCGTTCGGTCAGGAAGCTGAGTTCGATGGCGGTCAACGAAAATTCATCACCGAGTTCGGGATAGGCCTTGCCCAGTTCCCTGGCGACACGATTGAAGGCTGCATCGACGGTCAATCCGGCCTCAGCGCAGATAACGAGCAGATCGAGTGCGTCGGGAAGTCCCTTGCGGATCGCCGAGGATCGTTTGTTGACCTTGTTGTCGACGAACAGATCCGGCGCCTTGTAGCTCAGGATCAGAGCGGCAGCAAAGAGGCCGAACTTTTTGAGCGGGCTCCAGTCGGGAAAGGCATCGACGCCATAAATCATCAGCGCGGCAAAGCCGCCAAAGACAATCGGCAGGATCATGCGGCCGAAAATGATCGCAATCGCCCATTCCTTTGAACGGATGCCCGCTTGGGCCAATTTGATTTGCGCGTCCTTCAACTGATCTTCCTGCAACACCTTCAGGTTTTGCAGAATCGACCGCATATTGTCGGTTGTCTGGTTCTTCTTGACCAGTTTTGCGCGGCGGCGCGCGGTCGAGGCGGTAATGCCAGCCTTGAGCTGTTCACGCCGCTCGTTGAGCGATTTGACCCGCCTGGCCATGGGATCGCGCACCGTGGAGGCGGCATAAAGCGCGACGAGCACAGCCAGCGTCGCCATTGCTGCCATCAGCGTTCCGACGTCCGTACCGGTCAGGCCAAGAAAGGTTGTGCCTGGAGGGGGAGTGACTTGCATTTCTTAATTCTCCCCCATCAAATTTCGAAACTGATCATCTGGGCCATGATGAAGGCGCCGATGGCCATCCAGCACAGGCCGCCAATTCCCACGAGCTGCATCAGGCCCAACCCGAACAGACCCATGGGGTCGCTTGTGAAGAACGGTGTCATATAGGTGAAATTGACATAGCAGATGAGTCCGAAGACGATGAACGGCAGCGCGCCGATGATGTAGGCCGACGCTTTGGATTCCGACGCCATTGCCCGGATTTTTAGTTTCATTTGTGCGCGCTTGCGCAGCACGTCAGCCAGGTTCGACAGGGTTTCGGCAAGGTTGCCGCCCGTTTCCCGCTGGATGGCGAGGGTGATGACGAAAAACTGGAATTCGGACGTGCCCAGGCGATCGGCGGTTTCCTGCAACGCGGCGTCCATCGTGCGGCCGATCTTGATCCGCTCGGTAATCATCTTGAATTCCTCGCCTACAGGTCCGGGAATTTCACTGGCGACGACACCCAGCGTTTCGGAAATAGGCAGACCCGACCGTAAACCGCGCACGAGCAGTTCCAGCGCATCGGGAAAGTTCGTTGTGAATTTCATGATCCGCTTGTTGATCAGATGGCCCACATACATATGGGGCAGGCCAAGGCCGACGAACAGACCAAGGAAAATCGCCAGTAATGGTGTAAAGCCACGTAGCATCAGAGCAATGGCGACGAATATGGCGAGTCCAACGCTCGTGGTCGCATATTGGCTGAGCGTCCAGCGCTTGCCTGTCATCCTGATGCGTTTGTGCAGGGTTTCCGGATTGGGAATCAGCGAGGTGAACATGCCAGTCGTTTTCGGCATGTTCGAAATCGCCTTGCGCATCTGCGCCTCGACAATGGCGGTGGCGGAATCACTGTGCCGACCGCGGAGCAGGGCGAGGCGGCGCACCTGCGCTTTTCCTGCCGACGGACCGGAAAAGGCGAAGATGAGCATTGTGAATATGCTCGTCAACGCGGCTATCAACAGGGTGAATTGCACATTCGACATCATGATGTCCCGTTATATGCCGGAAGACCGACCGGCTGTTTCGCCGCTCAGTTCCCCTGTTTTTTGGCCAAAATTATCGATTTGAGATCGGTGATCTTGCTCAGAAGGGACGCGCCTTTCTTGTTCGTATGCACGCTGTCGTCCGCAACCTCATCAATCGCGCCCATGGCCAGGTTCATGGTACTTTCCAGCCCTTGTCCGACCTTGCTGCCCTTGGCGACTTCGGCGAGCGTCTTGCCCAGCTTTGCCGCCTGCGTGGCAAGCTTGATGTCAGCCGGAATCATGACGTCGATCTTGCGTTCGATTGACTGTTCGAAATCATTGCGGCTGATTTCCAGCGCGCCGGAATGGACGCGGTTGGCCACGACAAAGACCTTGGACCCTGGCGCGTTGGTTTTGAGCCAGGACAGAATACGGATCGCATCGCGCGCCGCCGCCAGGGTCAATTCCGTAACCAGCACTGTCGCGTTGGCGTCATTGATGAGGTGCGGATGCTGAATCAGCATGTTGCGTGGCAGGTCGATGACACTGCATTCAAAGGCGCTGCGGAATTCTTCCTGAAGCTGGAAGAATGCGGCTCCATCCGTCATCATCGGCTGGTTGATCGGGGCTTCGGCAGACAGGATGGACAGCTTTTCACTGGCCTTTACCATGGCGCGTTCGATGAACAGTCCGTCAATGCGGCTGGGGTTTTCGATGGCGTCGGTAAGGCCTCGTCCAGGCTCCAGGTCCATGGCAAGCGCGCCGGTGCCGAAATGCACGTCCAGATCGAGAAGCCCGGTAAGACGTCCGGCCTTGGCGCTCATCAGCCAGGCGAGCGACGTTGCAACGGTTGATGCACCAACCCCGCCCCGCGTACCGATAACAGCGGTCGTTAGGTGTGGGCGCTCGCCGGATACATCAGCGATCTTGGGTGCATTGAATACAGCTTGTGCCGCAGCAAAGGCTTCACGCAACTGGTCCGGGCTAAAGGGCTTGAGCAGATAATCCTGGATGCCGCTGGCGATCAGATCACGATAGAGGCGTACGTCATTGACTTGCCCTGCCGCAATGACGACGGTGCCCGGTTCGCACACTTCGGCAAGGCCGTTGATGTCGTTCAGCGGATCGCCCGATTCAGACATATCGACGAACAGGATATTGGGGCTGGCGGTGACCGACAGCGATTGAACGGCGTTGCGCAGTCCGCCCTTGTGAATTTTTTCGGGCGGCCAGCCCATTTCCGTGCAAATGCTGCGGATCAGGTCGAAGCTGGCGTCGTCGCAAACGAAGGCGTTGAATGAATCACGCAGGGCGGCAGGGCCGCTGGGTTTCCAGGGAGCGTTCATCAGTTACTTCCTTCTGCGGTCAGCGTTTTCAGATCGCCAGCGCCCGTATTGGCCTTATCCTGGTAGGTTTTGATCGCCTTGGAGCCTTGGGTAGGTGACCGACTGATGGCACCTGGCTGGCCAAGGACCAGATCCTGCGGATTGGCAACCATGGCGGCAAGATTGCCGTTGACCGCACAACCAAAGTTGGACGATGTGCCGCCGATCAGGTCGGATTCCTGTTTGCTGCGCCAGTCGGGGCAGTCCGGCACGCTCGCAACCGAGTGGCTGACGACGACACGCACCGATCCGCTGGGCACATTGCCGACGGTCGCAGGGGCGATGTCGCTCAGCAACAGACCATATTGGCCCAGCTGCCGGGCAATGCCATCCTTGACGCGGGCATTGTTGTAAGGATCGGGATTGTCGATGGACACGCGATCGCCATAGCCAAGGCCGATGGACGCGAACCAGCCGTCCAGTCGTTCGATTTCGTTTGCTGAGAGTTCGCCGTTGGTGTTCGGATGAACGTCAAAGACATAGTCGGTGCGGCTGACCACCGGCTGATGAACCGAATCCATGCTGCGGTTGGTTGGTGCTGTCTGACAAGCGGTCAGGGGCAGGGCAAGAACCGCCAGCAAGGGCAGGGCGACGATGCGCATATTGAAAGCCTGTTGCATGAAAGAGGTCCTTCCCATCAGAAGCTGAAGCCGGGCGCGACTTTGCGTGCGTCGGCGGTCCGTTTGCGGCGTTCACCAACAATGGCAGGCGTCGTTGCCGACCCCACCTGTGGCGAGGCTGGTGTTGCCGGTTCTACCGAAGGCTCAGGCCGCTTGGCGCCGCTGATGCCATCGCTTTGCTGTTGCTTTATGAGGCCCTGTGCATCGGTCGCGCTACGAAAACCGTCGGTCGGCAGGTGAATGTCCTGCGCATTGACGGGTTTCACGAGATACGGCGTGACCACGATGACCAGCTCGGTTTCGTTGCGCTGGAACTGCTTGGACTTGAACAGGCTGCCAAGGATCGGGATATTGCCCAGACCC
>JAENVZ010000060.1 GCA_016650315.1 Alphaproteobacteria bacterium
GCAATGCATCCCGCGTCCGCTGATGGAGGCCCAGCTCTCAAGTCGGCAGGCACTCACCTAGAGCGGGATGACTTTAGGTTGACTCACTTCCGTTCGTGTCGAGCGAAGTCGAGACACGTTAGCGCCAAGCCAGCATCCCTCGACTTCGCTCGGGACGAACGGGTTAACCTAAAATCATCTGACCCTAATCCATCAGGGAAAGCATCTCGCTGATAGGCACGAAAGCAAAGGCGACGGAACTGTCGGCAACGCCATAGGGCATGAAGATATGATCGCCATGCTTCATTGCGCCGCACGTGTACACGACATTGGGCACATAGCCCTCACGATCTTCATCGACGGCCGCAAGGACGGGGTCGCGCGTGCGGGCGAGAACTTTCGACGGGTCGGCCTTGTCCAGCAATATCGCGCCGATGGAATATTTTCGCATGGCCCCAACACCATGGGTCAGCAGCAACCAGCCCTCGTCCAGTTCGATAGGCGAACCGCAATTACCGATCTGCACCAGCTCCCAAGGGTAAACGGGTTCCAGCAGCTTTTCACCATCATCCCAATGGCCAAGGCTATCCGATTTCAACAGGAAGAGATTTTGTCCGTCCTGTCTGCCGATCATCATATATTGGCCATTTATGGTGCGCGGGAACAGCGCCATGCCCTTGTTGCGCGCTGCCGTGCCTGCCAGCGGTATCAGGTCAAAGCTGCGGAAATCGCGAGTGCGCAGCAATTCGGATTGAATCTCGCGGCCGCTATAGGCTGTATAGGTGCCCATCCATTCGACCGATCCATCGTCATGTGTGAACTGGACCAGACGCAAATCTTCCAGCCCGTTGGCCTGCGCCGGGGTGATCGGAAAGATGACGGTGCCCGACAAAGTGGCGTCCAAATGGCGAAAAACGGTGACGGGGCCTTCAAGCTGGCTATCCTCGTCACGGTGCGCGTCGGTAGCTGTGGCAAAGGGTGGTTCGGGGGCGAGGTGGAGCTTGCTGTCTTCGGTGATGATGCCCTCCCGAAAGACGACCGAACTGATATGACCTTCGCCCACCGCGCGCAGCGACATGATGATGCGGCGGGATCCTTCCGGCATGCCGCTTTGGTCATAATGGGGCACGACGCTGGGGTTCATCAGCGCAGCGGCGGCATAGCTGTATTCGTGACAGAAATAGGCTCCGATGAGCTGCCTCTTGTCCTCGCCGATTTTGCTGCCGTCGAGTTTGAGCTGCGCCTCGATTTCTTCATAGCGTGTCATGAAAACACGCCGGGTTTGCCAGTGGCGCTCCTCAAAATCCTTCAGCACTGCAGCAAGCTGCGCCCGCGCGGTGCGCTCGTCCATTTTCAGCACTTCATGGACAAGGCGTTGCGATCGGCTGGGATTGGGGCCTTGCGCCTGCCAGGCGAGGTGAAATGGCCGCACCACGACACGCGATGGGTCGGCGTAAAGCCGGAAATTATAATTATGGGTACTCAGCACGGCACACCCCCCGGCGTTTGAACATCGCGCCGCGCCTGTCTTCAGGCAGCAACGCCTGAACTATGTGCCACGTCCGCCCCACTTTGGGAAAGCCGCAAAATTGCACAAGAGGCCAATTGCAATGCGAGAATCGATTCGGCGCCTTGATTGCGGTTGACCCCGGTTGGCATCAGCCCATCAAAACAACCACCATCATCCCTGCTGTTGAGTGGAAGAGCCATGTCGTTCTGGCCCAGAAACCAGTAATAAGCCTTTTCGGCCTCGCGCCGCCAGCGGGGGTTGCCGGTGACGTCAAAGGCGGCGGCGCAGGCTTCGATCGTCGCATAGGCCTCCAGCGGTTGTTGATCGAAAAGCAGCGGGGGCAGATATTCGCGGCCGAAACTGTCGGTTCCAACAGCGCGGAAATGGCCCTCGGGCGCGGTCTGCTGCGCGACGATCCATTCCAGCGTGTCAAGACCGCATTCCATAAAGTCCGTCCGGCCTATCGACTTTCCCGCACGCAACAACGTTTCGGGCAACCGGGCGTTGTCGTACGCAAGAACCGCTTCGAACCATGCCCAATCTGGACGCCGCGAAACATGCAGCAGTGAAAGAAGTTGCTCGCCAAACCGGTCGAGCAGTTGTTTTGACAGGCCGTGGCCCGGATGCGCGTCCTGCATCGCCGCCGCGCCCAACATGGCAAAGGCCTGCGCCCGGGGTGAACCCAGCTCGTGCGAATGGCCAGCCACCTGATCGAAGAGGGTTGACGCCCAGTCGCGATGCTTGCCCGCACTCGCGTCGCGTGCCGTGACTCCGATGGACCATATCGCTCGGCCAAAGCTGTCCTCTGACCCTTCTTCTTCGGCCCAACTCCGGTCAAAGCGCATGAAGTTGCGGAACCGGCCACGCCCCGGGTTCCAGGCGTGCTGAACAAAGGATGCATAGACGCTGGTCAGCGCGTCGCGCTCGCCGTCGCTTATGTCCGGCATCTGGCTCATCAGGATCAGCGCGCGGGCATTGTCGTCAAGGCAATAGCCATGATCGCGGTCGGGGACCGAAAAGATGCTGTGCTGCAACATGCCTGTGGCATCTGTCATGCGGATGACCGCCGCAAGATCGGGCTTCAGATATTCAAGCCGTGGCGCGGCAGGAATGCGGACAAGCCGTGCCGACTGGACCTCACCCAGCAATGCTGCCGCCGTTTCGGCCATTTGCGACCAGATCATGGTCCGCCCGCGTGTATAAGCCCGTTCGGCCAGTGCGGCCCGTGCGGTATCGTCGGTCAGCAACGCATTGATCGCGCGCGCCATCGCCTCGCTGTCACGAAAACCGACCAGAGCGCCATGATCATCGGCCAATATCTCTGTCGCATGGACATAGGGCGTCGATACGACGGGTTTTCCCAGCGCGACCGCATAGGACAATGTTCCCGATGTGATTTGCGCGGGGTTATTATAGGGCGTTACATAAATATCCGCCGCTTGCAGATAATCCAGCAACGCATCATCGCCCACATAGGCGTTGATGAAATGCACATGGTCCATCATGCCAAGGTCACGCACCATGTCATGGAGAGATTCACGCAGCGTTTCGCCTTTATGACGCAGGATGTTGGGATGGGTCGCGCCCAGAACGACATACAAGGCATCGGGATGTTCAGCCACGATTGCGGGCATGGCCCGGATCATATGGTCGATCCCCTTGTCCGGCGCAATCAGGCCGAACGTTAGCAACACCTTGCGTCCCGCAAAGCCGAAAGCTTCCTTGACGCTGTCAGGATCGACATAGGGCCGGTCGGGCACGCCATGGGGAATGACCTCCATCAGCCGGTCAGGGACACCATGAACTCTGCCCAGAATCTCGCGCCCCTTGTCGGACATGACGATCAGGCGGGCGGAACGCCGAATGACGGCTTCGAGCACGCGGCGTTCATCCGCGCTTGGCCGTTCCAGTATCGTGTGCAGCGTGGTAAGCATGGGAATATCTGTGCGGTGAAGAAGGCCCAGCAGCATCTCGCCTGCTGGCCCCCCGAAGATTCCATATTCATGCTGAAGCCAGATCGCACGCGCGCCGCTTGCCTCAATGGCGCGGGCGGCGGCATGGTAACTCGCGGGATCGTGCTGGGCGATGGTGGTGATGCCTGGCGGATAATCAAGGTCGTCATGGCCCTCATCCATCGCGTAAAGATCAATCCGCGTATTCGGGAAACGCGCCCGCATCGCGTCGGCTGTGTCCGTCGTGAAGGTTGCAATGCCGCATCGGCGTGGCACGCTATTGCCGATGATGGCGATATGGTCCGGTAGACTTGCCAAGGGTTTTCCCCTTGAGGCTCCGTCGTTCATGGCAACCCTTTCGCACGTGCACTCTGTTTACTTTATGTCCCAAGTAAGAGTTTTTAAACGGCTCAAGGCAGGAAAGGTTGCGCTTTTTGTGCGGCGCAGCAAGGTAAATCTTCAAACGGTGGCAAAATCGCTGTTGGTTATGATGGATTGCGTTCCAGAGGCGCCCCGCTTCAACCCCTGCCGCGATAGCCCGGAACGTCCTGCGGTGGCAGCCAGATGCCTGCGGGCGGCTCTCCCGATTGCCAGAAAACGTCGATAGGAATGCCGCCGCGCGGATACCAGTAACCGCCGATGCGCAGCCATATCGGCCGCATTTCGGAATACAGCCGCTCGCCTATGCCGACGGTGCAATCCTCGTGAAAGGCGGCATGATTGCGGAAGGAGCCGAGGAACAGTTTCAAAGATTTTGATTCAACGATGGTTTCACCCGGCACATAATCAATGACCAGATGGACAAAATCGGGTTGGCCGGTAACCGGACAAAGCGATGTGAATTCGGGCGCTGCAAAGCGCACCAGATACGGTTTGCCCGGACGTGGATTGGCAACATAGTCCAGTACGGCTGCTTGCGGGGAGTCGGGAAGCGCGCTGGTCTGGCCAAGATGTTTTGGGGTCATACAAAGGTTCTTTGTGCAAGGGGGCAAGCACCGCGCACTATAAGTGCTGCGCCCGCGTTTGAACAGGCGGGCGACAAGGATAGCGGAGATTCCCGATACAAGCTGATTTTGGAACCATCATCCCTACTAAATCGCTTGCATTCGGGCCGTGTTTCAGGGAGAAAGTTGCAAGTCCGGTAGAGGCTGCCTTTTTCTCCCCAGGTCCAATCTGGAATCCGTTTTTACCAGGGAGAGTTTTGATGGACATGCTTGTTTCGACTGAATGGCTCGCCAATGAACTGGGGGCATCGGACCTGCGCGTCGTGGACGCCACGCAATATATGTCGGACGACCCGCGCACGGCGCTGGCTGAATATGAAGCCGGGCATATTCCGGGCGCTGTCTTCATGGATATGGCCAACCTGGTCGATAGCAATAGCCCCATCGACAATACGCTCCCGCCGCCGGAAAAATTCGCCAGCCGTATGCAATCGCTCGGTCTTGGCGATGGCAGCCGCATCGTTCTTTATGACGACAGCCCGATCAGGAGCGCGGCGCGCGCCTGGTTCATGCTGACCATGTTCGGGGCCTATGATGTGGCAATCCTGGATGGCGGGCTTGCCAAATGGAAGGCATCCGGCCGCCCGCTGACGCAGGGCAAGGAGGTGTTGCGCCACCGTCACTTCACGGTCTGGAAAGATGACAAGGCCGTCCGAACGAAGGCTGACATGGCCGCCAATATTGCAAACGCCGTCGAGGAAGTCGTCGATGCGCGATCCGCCGCGCGTTTTACCGGCATGGAACGCGATCCGCGGCCCGGCATGGCGCCCGGGCATATCCCCGGTTCGAAGAACCTGCCTTATGGCGAATTGTTCAATGCAGACGGCACGTACAAGACGGGCGCGGCGCTGCAGGCCGCTTTCGATTCGGCTGGCGTTGATATGGCAAAGCCCATGGTTACCACTTGTGGATCTGGCATGACTGCATCGGTCGTCGCCTTTGGCGCCCGGTTGCTCGGCAAAAAGGACATCGCCGTTTATGATGGAAGCTGGGCAGAATGGGGTGCCGATCCTGCCACCGAAAAAGCGACCGGAGCAGCGTGCGTAGCCTAGGCAAAGACAAAAAGAAGAAGGGCGAGACTGGCGATGCGACCCGGCTGGTGGAGGCGGGGCGGCGACCGGAATGGACGAAGGACCCCTCGGGCACAGGCGGAATCGTAAACCCGCCTGTATGGCGCGCATCCACTATATTATATGACAGCGTCGCGGATATGCGGGCGCGAGTACATGACACCCATGAAAGGCTGTTTTATGGGCGACGGGGAACGCCGACGACATGGTCTTTGGCTGATGCGTTGACGGAACTGGAGCCGGGCGCGGAGGGGACGATGCTCTACCCTTCTGGCGTTGCCGCCATTGCCTGTGCGTTGCTGGCGGTGCTGTCTCCGGGTGACGAGCTGCTGATGGTGGATAGCGCCTATGATCCGACCCGGGCGTTTTGCGACAATATCTTGCGGCCCATGGGCATTGCCACTGTCTATTACGATTCGTTGATCGGCGATGGCATTGCCACGCTGGTCACAGACAGGACGCGCGCCATCTTCATGGAAAGCCCCGGCAGCCTGACGTTCGAGGTGCAGGACGTACCCGCTATCGTTGCAGTGGCAAAGGCACGGGGGATTGTCACCCTGATCGACAATACCTGGGCAACGCCACTCTATTTCCGGGCGATGGAGCATGGCGTCGACATATCCATCCTCGCTTGCACCAAATATATATCGGGGCATAGCGACCTGATGCTGGGATCGGTGACGGCGGTTCCTGCCCTGTGGCAAAAAATCCGTAAGACGGCCTATGCGTTCGGCCAGACCGCAAGCCCTGATGATTGTTACCTCGCCAGCCGAGGCCTGCGCACCTTGTCGGTGCGTCTGGCCCAGCATCAAGCGGGGGGGCTTGCGGTCGCCCGATGGTTGCAGGACCAGCCGGACGTGATGCGTGTACTGCACCCCGCTTTCCCCGATTGTCCGGGGCATGACATCTGGAAGCGCGATTTTAAGGGAGCAAGCGGGCTTTTTTCCATTGTCCTGAATGGCGGCGATGATGCTGCGCGAGTGGCAATGATTGATGGTCTTCAGCATTTCGGGATTGGCTATAGCTGGGGTGGTTATGAAAGCCTCGCCATACCGTCTGACCCGCAAAATTACCGCGTGGCGACACAACGGCAATCCGGGGGCCTGCTTGTGCGGCTGCATATTGGGCTGGAGGATCCTGCGGACCTGATCGCCGATCTGGCGGCTGGACTAGACCGTTTTCGGGCATAGCGCTGATGTCGCCCAAAGTCCTCTTTGCCGGATGGGGTATAGACCTGCCGACAGGCTGGGATGCGATAGAGGCAGGCACAAGTGCGGGCATCGCTCTCCTCCTGCTCCTTCTTTCCTGGTTTTTGGCTCGCTGGGCGCGTCCGCACCTGCACCAGTTATGGCTGGATAAGGCGGGAACGCATGGAGAAGGGCTGGACAATCGGATAGGGCCGATCCTGCGTTATGGATGCGCATCATTTTTCCTGGCGCTTACCGCGAACATATGGCCGTGGGGAAGCCATGCGGCCTTGGTGTTGGGGGCTGTGCTGGCGGTAACGACGGCATTGCTGGTAACGCATGTGTTGCGTGGATTGCACATGCCGCGCTGGGTGAGCATCCCTGTTGCCCTCATCGTGCTGATCGCCATCATTTCGAACAAGGCCGGCGGGATTGTCCCATTGACCGATGCACTGGAACGCATCGGTTTTGATGCGGGCAAGCGACGCTTTTCGCTGCTCAGCCTGCTGACCGTGGCGGTCACTGCGGTGGCGTTGTTTGCGGGAGTACGGCTTGCCAACCGGATCGTCGAACACAGCATTTCGCGGGTGAAGGACCTGGACGCCACTCAAAGGCTGTTGGGGCAAAAGCTGGCCGGCATCACAATCATCGTCGTTGCGTTCTTTGTCGGCATCGACATTGTGGGTATCGATCTTACCGCCTTTGCGGTCTTTTCGGGTGCATTCGGGTTGGCCATCGGCTTTGGCCTGCAAAAAACCTTTGGCAACCTGATTGCCGGGATCATCCTGCTCATGGACCGGTCGATCAAGCCGGGTGACGTCATCGTCGTGGGCGACAGCATCGGCACGGTCAACAAAATCGGCGTGCGTGCGGTTTCCATCATCACGCGCGATGGCAAGGAACATCTGATTCCGAACGAAAATCTGATGACGCAGGAAGTGGAGAACTGGTCCTATTCCAACCGCAATGTGCGCGTGCGTATTCCGGTTGGCGTTTCCTATAGCAGTGACATCAAACTGGCGCAGAAATTGATGCTGCAGGCAGCGTCAGATTCCCCGCGCGTGTTGCGATCGCCTAAACCTAATGTCTGGCTGACGAGCTTTGGCGACAGCAGTGTCAATCATGAGATTCTGGTCTGGATCAGCGACCCCGAAAGCGGGATTGGAGGGATCACATCGGATGTGCTGACTCGTCTGTGGGACCTGTTCAGGGAACACGGGGTCAAAATCCCCTTTCCACAGCGTGACGTTCATATTCGCAATCTACCCGACGGCATAGTGATAGAACGCAGCATTGATACGCAAGATAAGCCAGCATAACGGAACAGCAATTGCGACCTGATTTGTGTATCTCAAATATGAACTCAAGATGAATACGCGTCGCAGCAAAATCAAGTCGCCTTATCTGAAACAAGTTTTTCTGAACGACTTGTTCACCGCTGATTCAGATTAGGAATATTGCATATTTTCAGTATGTTGTATCTTCGCAACAACGGCAGCAATATTCGTTCCCTATTGCATTTTTAGTATTGTGCATTGCGGTGGCCGGGTGCAGCTACGGCCCGTCCGGACATCATGCCCAACCGGGACGACATGGCGGCCCCCTGCCTGTCGCCCGGTAATGGGTGGACCATACAAAGTGAAAAGGATTATTTATGCGTAAGACCCTTATCGGCCTTGGCAGCCTTGCCATCGCCCTAGCCGCTGCAACGCCTGCCTTCGCGCAGGACGACAACGGCATCACCGTCAGCGGTGGTGCGGCGCTGGTCACTGATTATCGTTTCCGCGGCGTTTCGCAAACGGACAAGGAATTTGCCGTTCAGGGCAACCTTACCGTCGCCCATTCTTCGGGCCTCTATGCAACGGTTTGGGGTTCGTCGATCGATGATTATGTCGCCAACGGTTCGGATCAGGAAATCGATCTGGTCGGCGGGTACAAGCGTGATTTTGGCGGCGCGACCGTTGATGTAGGCGCGACCTATTATTATTTCCCCGGCTCGAATGGCGCCAACACCGATTTCATCGAACCTTATATTGCGGTTTCCAGCGCATTTGGTCCGGTGACCGCAAAGGTGACAGCGGCTTATGCGCCCAAGCAGAATGCTCTGTCGATCGACAGCGGCAAGGAAGATAATCTTTACCTCGCAGGCGACTTGTCGACGACAGTCCCCGGAACGCCGTTCAGCCTGTCCGCGCACCTTGGTAACAGCTTCGGCCGTAGCTACCTGACGTCCGGCTACAAGGATGTGACGGACTGGAGCCTGGGTGCTTCCTATGCCTATAAGAACCTGACTTTCGGTGTCTCTTATGTCGATACCGAAGATACGATCATCAATGCCGCATCAGGCAAGAATATTGCCAAGGCTGGCGTCGTTGGATCTGTGGGCGTCAGCTTCTGATCTGATTACGACCCAATGAAAGACGAAACCCGTGGCGTGGATAGCGCCGCGGGTTTTTTGTCGGGGCCGGATGCGACCAGGGATGCAACCAGGGAAGTGCGGACGTCCGGTTTGAAAGATCGTTTCTGATGCGCGAATGAAAACCATGTCTTTGTTGCATCTTCGCAACAGCCCGCGGATAAATTTACCGCATCTGCGCAAAACTATTGTGCGATGCGGAATCTGCGTGCAGTTAAGCCTCGTTCAAGGCCAGTTTGCTCCACCGGCTCGTCCGGTAGAGAGGCAACAGCCAAGACGCAGGTGGGGCGATCGCAAAGTACCATAAAGGGGAATACCATGCGCAAATCCATTCTCGGCCTCTCGGCCGTTCTTCTCGCCACCGTTGCGACTCCTGCCCTGGCGCAGGAAATCGCAGGCACAGGCCTGACCGTTTCGGGCAACGCAGCGCTCACGAGCGACTACCGCTTCCGCGGCGTGTCCTACTCGGGCGGCGATATCGCCATTCAGGGCGGTTTTGATGTCAGCCATGAAAGCGGCTTCTATGTCGGCACCTGGGCATCGTCGATTGACGGCGGCGCCACCTATGGCCACACCGAAGTCGATGTTTACGGCGGCTGGTCGGGTGAAGTCACCCCCGGTCTGACCTTCGACGCAGGGCTGCTCTATTATGTCTACCCGAACGGCACCGGCGACAGCGACTATTTTGAACCCTATGCGTCGGTTTCCGGCACGCTGGGCCCGGTTGAAGCCGAGCTGGGCGTTGCTTATGCATGGGACGGTCAGAATGCGCTGGGCGATCAGGACAATCTCTATGTCTACACCGACCTGTCGGCTGGCATTCCCAACACGCCGATCACGCTGAACGGCCATGTTGGCTGGACGGACGGCGTTCTGTCGTTTGATCCCGATGGCGAAAGCTTCGATTGGTCGGTTGGCGCTGATTATGCGATCACGCCCAACATATCGTTCGGCGTCTCCTATGTCGGCGTTGAAGCCTTTCCATCGATTGACGGCCTGACTGACGACACCGCAGTTGCTACGCTGAGCTTCAGCTTCTAAGCGACGCGACTTTCGAACTAAAAGAACGAGCCGTGGCACATGCTGCGGCTCGTTTTTTATGCGCTGGCGGCAAGTAGCCGCCGTGTCGCCTCATGCGACGGGTGGGTAATAATGTCTTCAGTCGGACCTATCTCCACCAGCCGCCCCCGTTCCATGACGGCAATCCGGTGGCACAGTCGCCGGGCCAATGCCAGATCATGAGTCACGAACAAAAGCGACAATTGCCGCTCGCGTTGCAGCGCAGCGAGAATATCCATGATTTCGCCTGCTGCAAGCACGTCAAGCGCTGAAGTGGCTTCATCCAGCAACAACATTTCAGGTTCAGTGGTCAGCGCCCGTGCAATGGCCACGCGCTGCGCCTGTCCGCCCGAGAGCGAGCGGGGGTAGCGATCGGCCAGTTCGGCGGGCAGGCCCACATGTTGCAAACAGGCCTTTGCCCGACCAGCCCGACCCCAGGCCGAAAGTTCGGGTCGCAAATGGCGCATGGGTTCAGCAAGAATGTCCGACACACGCCAGTGCTGATCCAGGCTGGCGGCAGGGTCCTGAAATACTGGCTGCACCCGTTGTCGTTCGGTTCGTGTACGGTGCTTTTCAGGATTGAGCCTATGCCCACGCCACAACAATTCCCCCGCATCCATGGGTCCGATGCCGGCGATGGCGCGTGCCAGAGTCGACTTACCAGACCCCGATCCGCCGACCAACGCCAAAGCCTCGCCCCGGGCAATGCTCAGGCTCACGCCATCAACCGCCTGTATCCATCCCCTTCGCCATCCGGGCTGACGGAAAGCGACCGAGACATTATGCGCCTCCAGCACGGTTTCGTGCTGTGGTGGCAGGTCGGGTCGCGGGTCGGAAAGGCGCGGCGTGGCAGCAATGAGCTGCTTGGTATAGGCCTGCGCCGGTTGCGTGACCATTGGGCGCGCAGGGCCAGCCTCAACTATGCCTCCAGCCTCCATCACCACGATAGTGTCGGCATGGGACGCCACGGATGCAAGGTCGTGACTGACCAGCAGCAATCCCAACCCCTCCTCGCTACGGAGCTGGTCGAGCAGGGTCATGATTTCTCTGCGCAAAGCAGCATCGAGCGCACTTGTCGGCTCGTCTGCAATAAGCAGTTTGGGTCGGTGCGCAATGGCGGCGGCGATCATCACCCGTTGCCGTTCCCCGCCGGACAGGCGGTGAGGGAACTGATCCAGCCGCTCATCGGGATGCGAAAGCCCGACCCGATCGAGCATGTTGACAAGCGTACGTCGGTCAGGCCGCGCCGCGCCCGCTTGTGTGGTGGCTTCGGCAAGTTGGCGACCGATGGAAAGATGCGGGGTGAGCGCGGTCAGCGGCTGCTGAAAAATGAAACCTGCCGAACGGCTACGCAGGCTGCGCAGGGTGCGTTCAGAGGTGCCCACCAGTTCCTCGCCATTCAGGATCGCCGAGCCAAAGGCGGTCCCCGGCGACAGGCCGAATGGCGTCATGCAGGCAAGGCTCTTGCCAGCCCCCGATGCTCCCACCAAAGCGACGCATTGTCCCGGTTCGATCGTGAAGGCAATATTTTCGACCAGCCGCTGGCCAGCAATGTCGATACACAGGTCGCGCACCGTATACAGGCTCACGCGAAGCGATCCCGCAACCGTTCGCCCGCATAGGTCAGGCACACCAGAATCGTCACCAACATGCCGCCGGGAAGGATCAGGCCGAAAGGCGTGATGTCCATGTCATCGGCGCCCTCCTTCACCAATATGCCAAGCGATGTCAGCGGTTCCTGCACGCCCAGACCAAGGAAGGAGAGGAAACTTTCCACCATAACCACCTGCGGCACGGTGAGCAGCAGGTAGGCAATGGCGACGCCCGCAATATTGGGCAGCATATGTTCGATGAGAATGCGGTGGCCGGGCGCTCCGGCGGCGCGCGCGGCAAGGATGAAGGGGCGTTCTTTCAACGCCATGACCTGCCCGCGCACGATCCGCGCCATGGTCAGCCACTCCACAGCACCAATGCCAATAAAGACAAGCAGGATGGATCGGCCGAACACCACCATCAGCAATATGACGACGAACATGAAGGGCAGGGCATACAGCGCATCGACGATCCGCATCATCGCTTCGTCTACCCGTCCGCCGACCCATCCCGCGATTGCGCCCCAGCTGGCACCGATGACAAGGGCTACCAGCGCTGCCGCTGCGGCGACGGCAAGGCTGATTCGCGTACCAGCCAACAGCCGCGCCAGCCGGTCCCGGCCAATGCTGTCCGTGCCGAGCAGATGGTTTCCGCTCATCGGCGGCAGGCGCAGGCCGGACCAATCAATGGCGTCATGACTCCAGGGAAGAAAGGACGGGAGGACAAGGGTCACAAGCGCAATAAAGCCAACAACAGCAAGGGGAAGAGCGCCGCGCGTCATCCACGCATCCTGGGGTCGAGCCAGCCATAGATCAGGTCGGCGATAAGGTTGAACAGAATGATCAGGCCTGCGTAAAGCGTCACCACGCCCAGCACGAGCGGATAGTCGCGGTTGAGCGCCCCCTGCACAAAATAACGGCCAAGGCCGGGTAAGGCAAAAACGGTTTCGACCACCACGGCCCCGGTCAGCAAACCCGCCGCTGCCGGACCGAGATAACTTGCCACGGGGATCAATGCCGGACGCATGGCGTGGCGTATCAATATAATGGCGGGCGCAATGCCGCGCGCCCGGGCGGTGCGGATATGATCCTGGGTCAATATCGTCGCAAGGCTCGCGCGCATCAGTTTGGCGATGGCGCCCATGACCGGCAGTGCCAGCGCAATAACGGGCAGGACGAGGTGGGAAGTGTCGCCGTCACCCAGTCCTGACACGGGCAACCACCCTGCCCATAGGCCAAAGACCAGCGCCAGCAGTGGCCCTGTGACAAAGGTTGGGAGCGCGGTCAAAAGCGTTGCCGCCAACATCATCGCCTCGTCCATCCATCCGCCTGCCCGGACGGCGGCATAGAGGCCAAGGGCGACACCGCCGACCAGCGCGAGAATCAAGGCAAGCGCGCCAAGGGTCAGGGATATGGGCAACCCCTGGGCAACAAGCTGCGTTACCGTAAAATCGCGATAAACGAGGCTGGGCCCAAAATCGCCGGTCAGCAAATGCCCGATATATAGGGCCGCCTGTTCGTGGATCGGGCGGTCAAGGCCATAGGCGCTCTGCAACGCCGCCCGGGTCAGAGGGTCCAGCGCACGTTCCCCGTCAAACGGACCGCCGGGGGCAAGGCGCATCAGTATGAACGAGGCAAGGATCACGCACAGCAGCGTCGGAACGGCAGTCAGCAGACGACGGAGCAGCAAGGCGAACATGATGATGTCATGGCGGATTTCGATGCGTTAGTCATCCGTCTTCGGCGCCCATGGTTTCCATGATTTGGCCAAGGCCATTTCCCTGAACCCCGGCGGGCGCTATATCGGCGGCATGTCCACCCTTGCCGGCTTCCTGTTCTTCATCGCTACCATCGCCCTGATGGAGGGGTTTGCTTATGTCATGCACCGCTGGGTGATGCACGGCCCGGGATGGTTTTTGCATGAAAGCCATCACCGCCCGCGGAAGGGCGCGTTCGAACTCAACGACCTTTACGCGGTGATTTTCGCTGTCCCTTCGATCATATTGCTATTGGGGGGTGTGCAGTTGGGCTGGGGCGAATGGGCGACATGGGTGGGCGCGGGGATAGCGGGCTATGGCGCCATCTATTTCGGCTTCCATGACGTCATCGTCCATCGGCGCATCGGTCATCGTTATGTGCCGCGATCCGATTATATGAAGCGTATCGTTCAGGCCCACCGGCTGCACCATGTAGTGGAAACGCGGTTGGGTACGGTCAGCCTTGGTTTCCTCTATGCTCCCCGGCCTGAGATATTGAAGGCTCAGCTTGTGCGGAACGGGAAGGAAGGAATTAGGGTGGCATCTTCCGATACATTTCCCTGAGTGCCCTTTTATCTATTTTTTCAGTGCCCAAGCGCGGTAGCTGCTTCTCAGAAAACCAGATATGTGCCGGAATCTTGAAGGGCGCGAGCCGTGTCTTGAGGAAATCGCACAACACCCGCGCAGTCAGCTCTTCGCCCTCGTGCACATGCACCACCGCGCCGGGAATTTCACCGTAGCGCGGATCGGGAAGGCCAAAAACTGCGCATTCCTTGACGGCGGGATGTTCATAGCAGGCGGCTTCAACCTCCGGGCTGCTGATATTTTCGCCGCCGCGGATGATGATGTCCTTCTTGCGGTCGACGATAGTGAGATAACCCTCCTCATCGACATAGCCGATGTCGCCGGTACGGAAGAAACCGTCGGCGGTGAAGGCTGCCTGCGTGTCTTCTGGCCGATTCCAGTAATATTTGAAATTGCACACGGTTCGGAACGCAATCTCGCCATGATGTCCGAGGGGGAGATGGTTGCCCGCATCGTCCATGATCGCCAGTTCGGCCAGCGGCTGCGACACCTTGCCTGTACTATCGGGATGATTGATGTAGTTTTCCCGAAAATTGCCGCATCCGGTTGCATTGGTTTCGGTCAGGCCATAACCGATGACGGGGTGAGTGGCGGGCATGTCCTGCGCAATGCGGCGGACATGTTCGACGGGGCGCGGCGCGCCGCCCGACGC
>JAENVZ010000061.1 GCA_016650315.1 Alphaproteobacteria bacterium
CCGCCAGCGCGATACCCTTGCGCAAAGCGGAAATAGGCCATGTTGCCGCGGCTGAAGCGATATTCGGTGCCCGCCTCAACCGTAAGCTGGCTGAAGCTCGCCTTGAAATTTCCGGTCCCGCTGGTTGCGGTAGGCGTGGCGACCAGATCCTTCTTGTCCCAGGTATGCCGAGCGCCTCCCGAGACGCTCCATTTATCAGTGATTTTATACGATGCCTGACCGAAAACCGCATAGCTGTTTGTCTTCTGGCTTCTCGTACCGAACGCCGTCAATATTACGCTAGCAGGCAGGCCCGCGATCGGACCGCCAAGTTGCGTACGACGACTAAAGTCGAACTTTGAGTGAAGCCCATAGACACCAACCACATAGGAAAGCGGACCATTGCCGTTCGATGCCAATCGTAGTTCCTGGCTCCACTGCCGGTTCTTTGTCTTGCGATCAATAACGTTCAATACTGTTCCTGGAACGCCATCATCGTCAAGATCAACGGCCTGGTTGATGAACCGATAGCCGGTTACGGATGTCAGGGTGGCTGGTCCGAAGTCATAGTCGACCGTAAGCCCGACGCCGCCATCCTTATTGCTGTTACTGCCAATCAGGTCCGCGGCATTCTCATATTTCGGGAATTCTGTGCAGAATCCAAATGCCGTACACAGCAGAGGCGGCCCCTCGGACAATTCACCTACTACAGTACCAGCATGGGGGCGAGGACGAATCGCCGGATCCGGCGATGTGTCACGGATAAAGTCCGCTGACAGATAGGCCTTCAGTTTATCATTAGGCGTAAAGAGGAGTCCGACGCGCCCACCCCAGTTGTCGACGCCGCCAGCAATCCGACGCTTCGCCTGCTGATTGTACATGAAATTACCGCCATGATTGCGGAAACCCGACACCTTCATGGCCAGCACGTCCTGCACGATCGGCGCCTCGACCATGCCCTTTAGCGAGATTAAATCGAAGCGTTCATAGCTAATCTGAGTGCGAGCGTGGAATTCCCCGCTGGGACGGCGGGACGTCACATTGATCGCGCCACCAGGAGAGTTCCGGCCCTGCAGCGTTCCTTGAGGACCGCGAAGCACTTCAACCTGTTGCACGTCAAACGTGTCGACAAGCGATCCAGCCACGTTGGTCAGGTATACGCCGTCCACGCTGATCGCGATCGACAAATCCTGGCTAGGCTCGGCACTGCGATCCCCGATGCCCCGGATATAGGCGGTGATTTCCGAAGGCAGAATGCCGGTGGAATGCATCATGGTGTTAGGCGTTAGCTGCGCAACCTGATCGATGCGGGTGATGTTATTACGCTCAAGTAGCGCGGCATTGAGCGCAGTAACCGATACCGGCACGTCCTGCAGCGACTCTGCACGCTTACGGGCGGTAACGATGATTTCATTAGTAACTGGCGCTTCCGCAGCGGCTGGCTCCGATTGCACTTCGGCGCTGGCGATAGCGGGCATCATCGCAATGACACTTGTCGCCATAGCCGCGACCATTGGATATTTTACTTTACGCATTATTCCGCTCCCTGAGTATAGCTCGATACCGCGAGACTTGAACAGCAACTGCCTCGGTGCCCGAGCATTTAGATGTCCCTTCATACAAACCTCTTCGGAACTGTCAATATGCGAAATCACTGTCCGCATTGCGGACAATTTTCTTGCCTCCCGGGGTTGAGCATTTTGATAGCGTATAATTGCGCATCTAATGAATGGTTGGACGCGCCCCATTCCGCCCCTCGCCGCCTTAGTCGCCTGAGTAAGTGACATCCCTTCCGATGCAGTTATTCCACCGGACGATATGTCATTGGGGCACCCAGAGCCCCAGGTGCATGACTTGCATTGCAACGCCTTTGTTTTGACATTGTACTTGGCCTTTACCTGGTATCTATTTATAATTAAATAATATTTTTAATATCAACAAGGCGTAACCTATGCCGGCTAATTCGCTAATGAGACCTCTTGATCATCGAGACAGGAGCGCTGGATATGCCGGTTAGGCTCGCTGCCATCGAAACACGCGCAGGGCGCATTCGACAGCTTTGCCTGGATCAGCCTCGTGGACTAGAGAGAATAATGTATGGTTTTCCCGTTTTCTCGATTGGCAAAGGGAAAGTTTTTGTCTGGCTACTTCATGGTCTCACTATTGACCGTTCAGCGATCGCCGTGAGGATATCGGGCGCTGATGAACGGGAAATGTTGATCGAAGCCGATTCCGCGATCTTCTTTCGACCCCGCTATCTCGGTCGTTGGAATTGGATCGGAATGAGGTTCGACCTGCCATCAATTACATGGAGCCAACTCGAAGCGCGGATCCGCACCAGCTGGATTCTTTCGGCGACGCCTGCACAGTTGCGCAAGTATTGCATGGCCCCAGAGAGGACGAGTGGGTTCTACAACTCGGACTACTAAGCGATAATGATCCGCTCGTGAGAAGCCAGATCAGCCATTTCGCTCAAACCAGACGGCTTCGATATTGTTGCCGTCCGGGTCGAAAATGAACGCCGCGTAATAGTTCGGGTGGTAACGAGGCCTAAATCCAGGCG
Organism: Alphaproteobacteria bacterium; assembly: GCA_016650315.1. Lineage (GTDB taxonomy): Bacteria > Pseudomonadota > Alphaproteobacteria > Sphingomonadales > Sphingomonadaceae > Rhizorhapis. Next base: position 2,543 of record JAENVZ010000061.1, read on the forward strand.
CCCCGTTGTCCGCACCCCCGGCATCGAGTGCCGCCTGGAAGAAGGCATCAACCTGTTCCTTACTACTGGCGGAAAAGGCCACGTGAACCAGCGATGACCGCGATGCGCCACCAGTGATCCAGAAATAGGAACTGCCATCGCTGCCATAACCGACCTGAGTGAGAGCGCCATCAAGCGAATTGCGCGAATGGAGCTGGCTGACACCAATGGCGCCCAGCACCCGCCCATAGAAGCGCGCAGCACGGTCAACATCGACCGTCGAAAGGGTCACATGGTTCAGCATGGCACCATCCTCTTATTTGCCTAGCCTCGTGGGGCAGTCGCAAAGTGCTACTGCCCCACGAGGCTAGGCGAACTCCTCAAAAATCCTGACACCATAAGCAGGTCTGATGGCGCGCCCGACATCGCGCCCGCAGGCCCGGTCGAACATATGCGATCAGGCGACTACGGGTGCCGAATAGGCCGTGGCCGCCTCGCTGGTCGGGGTGGGCTTGCTCAGCTCCCGTCCTGCTTGCGGCATAAGAATGATCTGAACGATCTTTTCGTCACGAAGGGTGATATAGAATTCAAGCCGGAAATCAGCCGGCAATTCGCTCTTGTCAAAGTCCCCATCAAGCTTCGCTGTCAAGATAATGTCGCCATAATGATCGACGACATCCCGAACGTCCATTGTAACATGATCGCCGGTGATCTCGATATCGCACCACTTGCGAACCGCATCCTTGCCCCAGAATTGCCGATGGCGATCATTGACCATGCAGTTTTCGGCAAATGGCTCCATAAAGCCGTCCAGATCAAACCGGTTGGCGGCATCAACAAGGTCGGCGACTGGCTTGGGCAGATTGAACGACATATGCAATATCCTCACGAAGGTAAAATGAAGTCTCTTTGAGCCAGACCGGCTTCAGGCGAATGCGTCCATTTGCGGCACGTCAACAGGGCCGACAATCCGTGTGCGACGCGTCAGGACGGCAGTTGATACCATTATCGAGTCCGCTGGGCCGTGCTGCAATAATGCATGCCATCTGGTTGGGCGATGCGCGCATCATGAATGTACCAGGCGATCATCCTATCCTCTATCATCCCCATCGCACGTTCTCGATGCCGCTATAGTTTGATGAAATCAAAACATAGCGGAACTGGATCGGGCGTCAATATGCGAACGTCAGTTTTGCTTTGCGAACTAAAACAGCCGTTCGTTAGGATCCGTCTTCCACAAGGTTCGAAACGGGTCCCAGCCTTACCTCCCTAAGTTAGCGTGAAGGCGGTGCTACTTACACGGTGCACGCATCAAGCAACGGTGTGATATCGTGCATATCTTCGATCTGCCATAGCTGCGAGAGCAGTTCGCCTGCCCTTTTCTCGCCGATCACGGGCGCCACCATTTCCATAAACTTGTCTCCAAGCTTCTCATCGCTAAAGGGAACCTGACGCGAACCGAGCGCCTCTGACGCCTCCCCCTTGAACACGCCGCGATCCGTAGTCACAGTGACGCGCGCAGGTCGAAGGTCCGGATAGCGCGCATCGAGATCCGGCGCCATCTCTACCCTTACCAAACCGCACAGGGCTGCCAGCGTGGGGTCATTGCGCACCTGATCTTCGAAATATGCAACCTTGATCTTACGATAGCGCATCCCCAGCGCCATGATATACGGGAAGCTAAGCTGCGCACTCGCATATTCATCCCAACCCGTTCGAGCGTGGGCTGCCGAGATGCCGTATGTTTCGACACGCACATCTTTTATCTGGTCCTCGCTGATCCCTTCCGCCTCCAGCAGTGTGATCAAAGCTTCGACTGCCGGTTGCAGATGCCGGCAACAGGCATAGGGCTTGATATAACAATCGGTGATCCGGAAGGCGACCTCTGGCGGCAAGGTCAGTGCCCGTTGCGCCGTCTCTCCATACGCAAAGGCCTGCATGAAGCCATCGCGGCCTTCAATGACATTGGGCGGGCCGCCGACACCCGCACGCGCTAGCAATGCTGCCTGCAAACCCTCACGCGCTGCATGCCCGGCATGCAGCCGTTTGATGTCGGTACCACCATTGATGAAAGCGAAAAGACCGGCCCCGCCGCTTGCAGCAATGCCAAAAGCGTTTGCGAGTTGCGCTTTGTCCAGATCGAACAGACGCGCGGCTGCTGCCACGGCCCCAAAAACGCCAACGACACCCGTGGGGTGAAAGCCCCGGTGGCGCATGGCGGGATGGCTGGCAAAAGCAATTGCGGTCATCACTTCATAGCCTGTAACGATCGATTCCAACAGTCGCAGTCCACTAATCGATCGCCCATAGGCGGCATAAAGCGCACTTGGGATAACGCATACCGCAGGATGGACCGAGCCTTGGCGATAGCCGTCGTCGAGTTCAATCCCGTGCCCCGCCGTTCCGGCGAGATAGGCAGCATCGAGAATGTCGGCCCGGCGAGCACGTCCCGGCACCGGGACATTGCCTGCAGGTCGTATGTCGCTCAACACGCTTTCGGCCCGGCCGGCAATTTCGCCGGTCGAACCCTGGATGATCACCCCAATCGTATCAAGCAGATGACGCTTGGCGCTGTGACGCACATCCTCATCAAGCGCATCCCAGCGCAGCGAGAGAGAGAAGTCCAACAGCCGCGATGTCGCGCCTTCTCCGTCATTCTTCTCGTGGCTAAGAATTTGCATGCATCATCACCTTTTCTGCCGGATAGAGCAACGGACGGTCGAGACATGAGTCGCGTCCGCCATCATTAGCCCGGATCATTTCATCGTTGTCGCCGGATATAATTTCACTGTACGGAAGTCAATTCTGCATTATTAGAAGCTGACGGGAGAGATTTTCATGCAAAACGATGCGGTCGAGCGGGAAGAACGGGGGGCACTCACGATCTTACGGCTATGCCGCCCGGAGAAAATGAACGCGCTGACCGAACAATTGAAGCATGAGCTTGGCCAGCATGTCCCGGCTTTCTTCCAAAATCCTGATGCGCGATGCCTGGTGATTACAGGCTCAGGCGGCGCTTTTTGTGCTGGTGGCGATCTTGCCACGCTTCGGGATGGCCAAAGCCCCGCCGAAACCCGGGCGCGAATGGAGCGCTCCCATCTTTGGGCAAAATATCTGTTGTCGGGAACCAAGCCGGTCATTACCGCCGTCAATGGCGCCGCTGCGGGCGCTGGTTTTGGCCTGGCGCTGATGGGCGACATTATACTTGCATCCGAGGATGCCTATTTCCTGCCGGGCTTCTCTGCGGTCGGCGTTGCCGCCGATCTTGCACTAACGATGACACTCTCACGGGCGGTCGGCACGCCGCGGGCAAAGGACATTCTGCTCAGCAACCGCAAAATCAAGGCTCGCGAGGCGCTGGAGATGGGGATGATAAGCCGCATGTTGCCGAGCGAATCCCTGATGTCCGAAGCCATAGCCCTTGGCGAGAAACTTGCGGCGGGTCCTACCCTCGCGCTGGGTCTGACCAAGGATCTTGTCAATCAGTCGTTCGATCTTCCGCTAGATGCTTATTTGGCGCGCGAGATCGCTGCGCAGGTTGAAACCTTCGCGTCAGCGGATTGCATCGAAGGCGTCGATGCTTTCTTCTCGAAGCGACCCCCTCAGTTCCAGGGCCGATAAAGCCTATTTCCGCTGGCTGAACGATATGGGTTTGGGCACCGGCCTGTGGTCGATGCCTTCCTATTGGCGCAGCTTGCCTTATCGGTTGATCCGATGCGCCCGGCCCTTTTATAGCCTCACGGCCACCGATTTGGTTTCGAGAAACGCTTCGACGCCTTCGGCGCCATATTCTCGTCCCCAACCTGACTGTTTGTAGCCACCAAACGGCACCGACGCTTCAAGGGATGCTCCGCCATTGACCTGGATCATGCCAGCGCGGATCTTGCGCGCCATTTTGTGAACTTTGCCGACGTCCTGGGTCCACAAATAGGCCGCCAGCCCATATTCTGTATCATTGGCTTGGCGCGCGATCGCGTCCAGATCGTCATCATCAAACGGCATCGCCGCCACGACCGGCCCGAAGATCTCTTCGCGTACCACCCGCATGTCGCGATTGGCATTGGCAATAACAGTGGGCTGGATAAAATATCCCTGATCGCCCACACGCACGCCCCCTTGGACGACCTCGGCCCCTTCATCAATGCCGGACTGGATATAGCCCGCGACGCGATCAAACTGCCCCTGGGAAACAAGCGGCCCGATCTGGCTGTCCGGGTGAAGCCCTGGCAAGACCTTGAGCGCGGCAGCAAACTGGCTGATCCCTTCCACAACGCGATCGAATATGGCGCGGTGGATAAAGAGTCGCGAGCCAGCGACGCAGACCTGCCCTGAATTGGCGAAAATTTGCATGGCCGCACCGGGGATTGCCGCGTCCAGATTGGCATCGGGAAAGATAAACGAGGGCGACTTCCCACCCAATTCAAGCGTAACGCGTTTAAGGTTGCCTGCCGCCGCCTGGACGATCCATTTCCCGGTCGCGGTTGAACCGGTAAATGAAATCTTGTCGACCATTTCATGCTCGACGAGCGCCTTGCCCGCGACCGCGCCATGGCCGACGACAATATTGATCACGCCCTTTGGAAAATCGCATTCGCGGATGAGTTCGGCAAGCTTGAGCGCGCTCAGCGGTGTGAGTTCGGCGGGCTTCATCACAACGGTGCAACCTGCCGCAAGCGCCTGGGCGAGCTTGGCCACCTCCATCACGAAAGGGAAGTTCCATGGCGTGATTGTCCCCACCACGCCGACCGGCTCCTTGAGGGAATAGGCATGAACATTGGGCATTGTCGTATTATGGATCTGTCCGGTGATCTTGCCGCACCAGCCCGCAAAATAGCGCAGATAGGATACCGCAATACCAA
>JAENVZ010000062.1 GCA_016650315.1 Alphaproteobacteria bacterium
ATGTTTATCTTTACCTTCTTGGAGGCCTCGACCACGCCGGAGGCTATGTTGTCGCACTTCATGATGCCGCCGAAAATATTCACCAGCACGGCCTTGACCTTGGGGTCTTTCAGGATGATCTGGAAAGCGCGGGTGATCTGGTCCACATTGGCGCCGCCGCCCACGTCCAGGAAATTGGCGGCGTCGCCGCCGGCCATCTTCACGGTGTCCAGCGTGGCCATGGCCAGGCCGGCGCCGTTCACCATGCAGCCGATGTCGCCGTCCAGCTTGATGTAAGCGAGGTCATATTTGCTCGCCTCCAGCTCCATCGGATCTTCTTCGGTCTCGTCGCGCAGTTCCATCAAATCCTTGTGACGGAACAGAGCGTTGCTGTCGAAACCGACTTTGGCGTCAAGCACGACCAGTTGATCATCGGTGGTGACGGCGAGCGGGTTGATTTCGATCTGCGCGGCGTCGGTGCCGACGAAGGTGTCATAGAGCGCCTGCGTGACCTTCGCGGCCTGCTTGGCAAGGTCGCCTGACAGGTTCAGTGCCTTGGCGACCGAGCGGCCATGATGCGGCATCAGGCCAGTCGCAGGATCGACGGTGATGGTGTGGATTTTCTCGGGGCTGTTGTGCGCCACGTCTTCAATGTCCATGCCGCCTTCGGTGGACGCCACAATAGCGATACGGCCACTGGCGCGATCGACCAGAAGGGCCAGGTAGAATTCCTTGGCGATATCGACGCCGTCAGTCACATACAGGCGGTTGACCTGCTTGCCCGCTTCGCCGGTCTGTACCGTCACCAGCGTATTGCCCAGCATGTCGGTGGCCGCTGCGCGGACTTCATCGGCATTCTTCGCCAGACGGACACCACCCTTGGCTTCGGGGGGCAGTTCCTTGAACTTGCCCTTGCCGCGACCGCCCGCATGAATTTGCGCCTTCACGACATAAAGCGGTCCGGGCAGCTTCGCCGATGCCGCAACGGCTTCGTCAACGCTCAACGCCGCATAGCCGGCGGGAACCGGTGCGCCAAACTTCGCCAGCAATTCTTTTGCCTGATACTCGTGAATATTCATATGGCCTGCCTGTCTGTCCAAATGGGTTTAGAGACTCATCCGCAGGCGCTAAAGCATAGCTTGCGAGGAAATTCCAGCCTTGGTTGCAAATTACCACATTGCAAAATTGCAAATTCCTCGCAATAGCGGATTGCAAAGTCCCGATGCGGTCAGCGCACAATCGCGCAGCGCAGGCCCGATGCTGTCACGACCTGAAGGATTTCAGGATCCTGTAGAGCGCGGGTGCGGTAAATGAACTCATCAATCGTCATTTTGCCGAGATTGTCCTGCTTGATCGATGATAGCGAAGATAGTCGCCGCAACTGTGTCATCGACAGACGATCGACCATCCGTTCGGCCATGCAGGACGCCATATGTTCTGACAAGCCAGCCTTCATCAGGCTGTTGCGCACCTTTGTTTCCGGCGTGGTGCAGGCGGAAAGAGCGAACAGGGGCAGCAAGAGGGCGAGTCTATTCATATATGCGATTCCTCCATCAGGTCCTTCTTTATACAATGTTATCGCGTGAATCATGGCATGATGAAGATGAACGTCGCTTTGCTGGTTCGATACTGGCCCGCCGCTTCCAACACATGGTCGGAGGATCCCGTGTTGCAGCATGGGGTATGGCTTCCTACCTTCATGGCTGCATCATGACCCGTGCGAAATTTTGAGGAGACAGCAGACCATGATTGAACTGTTCACTGCATCCACCCCAAATGGATACAAGGTATCGGTAACGCTGGAGGAACTTGGCCTGCCCTATACGTTCAGGAAACTGGATTTCGGTGCGTCGGAGCAAAAGGAAGACTGGTTCCTCAAGATCAACCCCAATGGCCGGATTCCGGCCATCATCGATCATGATGAAGGCGATTTCCCGATATTCGAATCCGGCGCGATCATGGTATATCTCGCTGAGAAGACCGGCAAATTGATGCCGGTGGATGTAAAGGGCCGCAGCCGCGTGATGCAGTGGCTGATGTGGCAGATGGGCGGGCTTGGCCCGATGATGGGGCAGGCCAATGTCTTCAACCGCTATTTCCCGGAACACCTGCCTTCAGTCATCGAACGCTATCAACGCGAAGGCCGTCGCCTGTTTGAGGTTCTGGACAGTCAGCTTGCCGATCACCAGTATCTGGCCGGAGATTACAGCATTGCCGATATCGCCAGTTGGTGCTGGGCACGCGGCCATGCGTGGTCGGGCATTGACATTGATGGCCTGATCCACCTTCAGCGCTGGATGGATGAGATCGCCGAGCGCCCGGCGGTGCAGAAGGGTGTCGCCATCCCTGAACCGCGTGATCCCGCACCGGATAAGGATGAGCGACTGGTTGATAATGCGCGCAAGATGCTGGCTTGATCGCCCGCAAGAATACTGTGTCGGAACAATGCGGATGTGTTCCGGAAAAGGATTGACCAATGAACGATATGACCCAGGCAAAGTTGATCCAGCCGGAATATTCCGACGCTGCCCGTCAAGCCATCGCGCGGAAGCCGTCGCATTTCATCAACGGCGAATGGGTGATTTCCGAAAGCGGCAAGACGTTGGAGGTGATAGATCCGTCCTCGGGAAAGGTGATCGGCCACATCGCCGATGCAACGAAAAGCGAGGTCGATCATGCGGTGGCCGCCGCGCGGGCTGCTTTTGACGATGGCCGCTGGTCCGGTCTTTCGCCCGTCTCCCGGGAAAGACTGCTACACAAATTGGCCGATCTGATCGAAGCGCACACGGCGGAACTGGCAGAACTGGAAGCGATTGATAATGGTAAACCCGCAACTGTAGCCGCGAAAATGGACGTGCCCTCTGCGGTCGGGGCCATCCGTTATATGGCGGGTTGGGCAACGAAGCTGGGTGGCGAAATGATTGATCCGTCCAGTGCGCCCAGCGGCACTTTTCATGCTTATGTCCGGCGCGAGCCGGTTGGCGTTGCCGCCCAGATCGTGCCGTGGAATTTTCCATTATTGATGGCCGTGCAGAAAATCGCTCCGGCATTGGCCGCCGGATGCACGCTGATCCTCAAGCCTGCCGAACAGACGTCGCTGACTGCGCTGCGTCTGGCTGATCTGGCGGCGGCGGCGGGGTTCCCGGCAGGCGTATTCAACGTCATCACGGGCCTTGGCGAAACCTGCGGCGATCAGCTTGTCCGGCATCCCGATGTGGACAAGGTCGCCTTTACCGGTTCGACCGAAGTCGGCAAGATCATCAACCGTGCGGCGACCGACACGTTAAAGCGCGTGACGCTGGAACTGGGCGGCAAGTCGCCGGTCGTGGTTCTGCCCGACGCGGATATGGAAAAAGCCGCGTCGGGCGCCGCGAATGCAATCTTTTTCAACGCGGGTCAGGTCTGCATTGCGGGTTCGCGACTCTTTGCCCATCGCTCCGTTTTTGACACATTGCTGGAAGGGGTTTCGAACGCTGCGCAATATTGGACGCCCGGCCCCTCACTTGCGCCCCAAACGCATATGGGACCGCTGGTTTCTGCCGAACAGCGTGATCGTGTCATGGGTTATATCGAAACGGGCAAGCGGGAAGGCGCGGCGATCCTGACCGGCGGTGATGCGCCCGGCGCGGATGGCTATTACGTCAATCCCACCATAATGGTGGACGTAAATCCGGGAATGAGGGTGGTACGGGAAGAAATTTTCGGCCCGGTCCTGTGTGCCCAGCGCTATGACGATCTGGACGAAGTCGTAAAGGCCGCCAATAATACACTTTATGGCTTGGGCGCGAGCGTTTGGACCAGGGATATTGGCAACATGCACAGATTGGCGGCGAAGATCAAAGCAGGCACCGTCTGGGGCAATTGCCACGGCGTGGTTGACAAGGCGCTGCCCTTTGGCGGGTACAAGCAATCGGGACTGGGCCGCGAACAGGGGCGGGCAGGTATAGAGGCCTATACCGAGCAAAAAACGGTTTACATCGCTCTTTGATCCGGGCCTGCGATTCTCCTTCATTTTGACGCTTTCTTAACTATATTTGTTCCATAATCTGCCTGACAAAGCCGTTCAATACGCGCTATGATAGGGCTTCGAGGTGGTGATGATCGACCGGGTTTCACGAAGGCTTCATTGGAAGAGTGTGCAACTGGTTGCTGCATTGCAGGCGAACCTGCATTCCATCGCCATCTGGTGGGTCATTCTGATCAGTTGTGCGTGCGTATTGCGACTGGCCTTTGCCGTGACGCGCCTCGATCCAGGCATTTCCGCCCTTGGCAATGTGCTACCTTATGCCGCTGTTGTCATGGCGCCGGTCGCCACGCTGTTTCTCGGTCTTCGCCTGTTTTCTCCCAACCAGATTCATGCTCAGCCG
>JAENVZ010000063.1 GCA_016650315.1 Alphaproteobacteria bacterium
CTTTCAACACTTGGACCCGGCGCGACCAATCTGGTGACGGCGGCGGCCTATGCGCAGTTGGGCGGTATGCCGATATTGATGGTCACCGGGCAAAAGCCCATTAAGAAAAGCAAACAGGGCCGCTTCCAGATTCTCGACGTCGTCGACATGATGGGGCCGATCACCAAATATACGCACCAGTTGGCGTCCGCCGACAATATCCCCAGCCGCATCCGCGAGGCCTTTCGCCTTGCCGAACAGGAAAAGCCCGGTGCTGTGCATCTGGAATTTCCCGAGGACATCGCCGACGAACAGACCGAAAGCCGCCCGATCAAGCGCAGCCTTTCCCGCCGCCCGACCGCCGAGGCAAAGGGCGTTCGTGCGGCTGTGCACCGGCTGGAGGCCGCAAAGGCGCCGATATTGGTCATTGGCGGCGGCGCAAACCGCACGATGACCGGGCGTATGCTGACGCAATTCATTGCAAAGACCGGCATTCCCTTTGTCACGACACAGCTTGGCAAGGGTGTCGTCGATGAAAACAACCCGAAATTCCTGGGCTGCGCGGCCCTGTCGGCTGGCGATTTCGTGCATCACGCCATTGAGGCGGCGGACCTGATCGTCAATGTCGGTCACGACGTGATCGAAAAGCCGCCCTTCTTCATGAAGCAGGGCGGAACCGAAGTAGTCCACGTGTCGATGAACCCTGCGGAAGTTGATCCCGTCTATTTCCCGCAGATCGAAGTGATCGGCGACATCGCCAACGCCATCTGGCAGATGAAGGAAGACATCGTCCCTTCGCCCGCGTGGAATTTCGACGCGATGATGCGTGCGCGCAAGGCAGAAGAACTGCACACGCAAACGCTGGACGGCGACATGCGCTGTCCCATCTATCCGCCCCATCTGGTAAAGGCGGTTCGTCAGGCCATGCCCGCCAACGGCATCATCGCGCTGGACAACGGCGTGTACAAAATATGGTTCGCCCGTAATTACAAGGCGAACGGACCCAATACGGTGCTGCTCGACAATGCGCTGGCCACCATGGGCGCTGGACTTCCTTCGGCCATGGCATCGGCGATGGTCTATCCTGACCGCAAGGTGATGGCGATCTGCGGCGATGGCGGGTTCATGATGAACAGCCAGGAAATGGAGACTGCGGTTCGCCTGGGCCTCAACATCACGGTGCTGATCCTCAACGACAACAGCTATGGCATGATCCGCTGGAAGCAGACCAATATGGGGTTCAAGGATTGGGGCCTGACCTATGGCAATCCCGATTTCGTTAAATATGCGGAGGCTTATGGCGCCACCGGCCATCGCGTGACCAGCGCGGAAATGCTGCCCGGACTGCTGGAACAATGCCTTAATGCCAAGGGGGTGCAACTGATCGAGTGTCCTATCGATTATTCCGACAATGACCGGATATTGAATGTCGAAATCAAGGAGTTGAGCGCGAAGATATGACCCAGCTCAAGGATGTCTATCCGCTCTACCTGAACAACAAGGCGGAACAGCCCAATACCGACCTTGCGGTGACCGACAAGTTCACCGGCAAGGTCGCCTTTCGCGTGGCGCAGGCCGATGCCGCCACCATTGATTCGGGGATTGCCGGCGCGGTCGCGGCGGCCGAACCGATGGCCCGCATGGCAAGTTATGAGCGACAAAATGTCCTCAACCATTGCGTTGCGCGGTTTCGTGAACGTTTCGACGAACTCGCCTATGCGCTGTGCGTCGAGGCGGGAAAGCCGATCAAGGATGCCGAAGGCGAAGTCACGCGCCTGATCGACACATTTCGCATTGCTGCCGAGGAATCGGTGCGGATGACCGGCGAAGTCCAGCCGCTCGACATCTCTCCGCGCGCAAAAGGCTATCAGGGGATGTGGAAGCGCGTGCCCATTGGTCCCTGCTCCTTCATTTCGCCCTTCAACTTCCCACTGAACCTGGCTGCACACAAAATCGCACCCGCGCTGGCGGTCGGTTGTCCTTTCGTCATGAAACCAGCCAGCCGCACCCCTTTGGGCGCGATCATCATGGGTGAAATTCTCGCTGAAACCGACCTTCCCAAAGGCGCTTTTTCAATTCTGCCTGCCCATCGGGAAGGCGCGGATCTGTTTACCACGGACGACCGGCTCAAGCTCCTTTCCTTCACCGGATCGCCCGATGTCGGCTGGGATTTGAAGGCGCGTGCGGGCAAGAAGAAGGTCGTGCTGGAACTGGGCGGTAACGCGGCTGTTATCATTGACCATGACGCCGATCTGGAAGACGCGCTGGAACGCGTGATTTTCGGCGCCTTCTATCAGTCGGGCCAAAGCTGCATCGGTGTTCAGCGGATCATCATCCATGCCGACATCTACGACAGGTTCCGAGACATGCTGGTCGCCCGCACGGCCAGCCTTGTCGCAGGCGACCCGCATGATCGCGCCACATTCATTGGGCCGATGATTTCCGAAGGCGAGGCTCGCCGCCTTGACGGCTGGATCGCCGAAGCGGTGGAAGGCGGCGCGACCCTGCTCTGCGGTGGCAAGCGCGAGGGCGCGATGCTGGAGGCGACCCTGCTGGAAGGCGTGAGCCGCAGCGACAAGCTCTTTACCGAGGAAGCTTTCGGCCCAGCCGCGATCCTGTCGAAATTCACAGAATTCAACGCCGCGCTCGATGAAGTCAACGATAGCAAATTCGGGCTGCAGGCGGGCATTTTCACCCGCGACCTGTTCAAGGCGCTGGACGCATGGGACCATCTGGACGTCGGCGGGGTCGTCATCAACGATGTGCCCAGCTATCGGGTCGATAACATGCCCTATGGCGGTGTTAAGGATTCAGGACTGGGCCGTGAAGGCATCCGTTTTGCGATGGAGGACATGACCGAGATTCGCAATCTGGTGATCCGGCGGCGATAAGCATAATGCACGAAAAACAAGTGAATCAGACGGCCAACGGCTTGATCCTGTAGGTATAACCCTGCAATAGGATAGGAAAAATCAGGTTCCACGCTGATAACAACGCATTTCGAAAAGGGGGTCAGGGCAAACGTCCTGATAGGAAAGGCGCCATACATGTCCGTCGGAGGAGTCATCGGAAAATCCGTCGCCGCGTGGGCCGTGGCACTGTTGCTGGTCGCAGCAGCGCTGGCGCTTGTCCTTGGCGCTTCACCGTCGACGCCGCCCATTGCAGCAGCGACAGCGGGCGACGGAAATGCCCATCTGGGCGTTGCGTCATGCGCTGGTACGACCTGCCATGGCCGGATGGAAGCGGACGGCAAGATCGTGCGTCAGGACGAATTGATGCGCTGGCAGGAACCGTCAACGCCCGGCGGCGCGCACAGCCGCGCCTTTGCCGTCCTTTCAAACGCACGGGGCCAGCAGATTGCCCGCAACCTTGGCATCGGCAATGCGAGCACCGCACCCATGTGCCTTGGCTGCCACGCCGATCCCGCCCCCGCGACCAAGCGCGGCGCACGGTTCCATGTGAGCGATGGCGTCGGCTGTGAAAGCTGCCATGGCGGGGCGGCGCAATGGATTTCCAGCCATTATGCTGTGGCCGCAAGCCATGCATCCAATGTCGCCAGCGGTATGATCGCCCTCGACAATCCCCGCGCCCGCGCATCGGTCTGTCTCGATTGCCATTTCGGCAGCGCCAATGGCGGCCAGTTCGTCACCCACCGGATCATGGCGGCGGGCCATCCGCGCATCAGTTTCGAACTCGACCTGTTTTCCACTTTGCAGCAGCATCATGACGAAGATGCCGATTATGCCGCACGCAAAGGCCGCACCAACAATGTCCGCATGTGGGCGGTGGGGCAAAGCATGGCGCTGCAACGCTCACTGTCGCTCTATACCGATCACGGCATCGGCAATGACGGCGTGTTTCCCGAATTTTATTTCTTCGACTGCCAAAGCTGTCACCGGCGCATTTATGACAGCGACAAGGCGGTTCGCACCTTTGTCGAAAATCCCGGACGACCTATCCCGGGGGGTATGCCGCCCTATAATGACGAGAACATGATCATGCTGTCGGCTGCCGCCAAAGTAGCCGCGCCCGCCATTGCCGCGCGCTTCGACGCGGACAGCCGCGCCTTTCATGCTGCCCTCGCCCGTGATCGGGCATCCGCGGTCGGCGCGGCCAGCACTTTGCGCCAAACCACAGGGGATCTGGTCAGCGCCTTCAGCAGTGCAAGTTTCGGCTCAACCGAAACCTTTGCCGTTATCGACTTGTTGGCCAGCAACGCCATTTCGCCGCGCTTCACCGATTATGAAGGGTCGGTGCAGGCCGTGATGGCCGTCGATACCCTGCTCAACGCTCTGGTCCGTTCGGGGCAAGTGACGGTCGGCGCGGCGGCGGGCATTCGCGCCAATGTGAACCGCGCCTATGCAGCGGTGAAGGACCCCAATGACTATCGCCCCACCGAATTCCGCGCCGCGTTGGGCAACGCTGCGGCCAGCATCAGGGCGCTGCGATGAGAGGGTATAGATCACCGTCATCCCCGCGAAGGCGGGGATC
>JAENVZ010000064.1 GCA_016650315.1 Alphaproteobacteria bacterium
CATTCGGGCGCAAGGAAATCGAGATTGCCGAAACCGAAATGCCGGGCCTGATGGCGCTGCGCAGCGAATATGGCGCGGCGCAATCACTAAAGGGTACGCGCATCACCGGATCGCTGCATATGACGATCCAGACCGCCGTGCTGATCGAAACGCTGACCGCGCTCGGAGCAGACGTGCGCTGGGCCTCATGCAATATTTTTTCGACGCAGGACCATGCCGCCGCTGCCATCGCTGCTTCGGGCGTACCGGTGTTCGCGGTGAAGGGCGAAAGCCTTGAGGAATATTGGGACTATGTCGAGCGTATCTTCGACTGGGGTGCAGGCGATCAGACCTGCAACATGATCCTGGACGATGGCGGGGACGCCACCATGTTCGCGCTCTGGGGCGCGCGGGTCGAGGCGGGAGAAGATCTGTTCACGCCGTCCAATGAGGAAGAAGAAATTTTCTGCGCCGTGCTGAAGCGCGTTTTGAAGGAACGTCCCGGCTTCCTCACCAAAACGGTTGCGGCCATCAAGGGCGTGTCGGAAGAAACCACCACCGGCGTCCATCGCCTGTATGAACTCGCCAAGAGGGGCAAGCTGCCGTTCCCCGCGATCAACGTGAACGACAGCGTCACCAAGTCGAAATTCGACAACCTTTATGGCTGCAAGGAATCGCTGGTCGATGCGATCCGCCGCGCGACCGACGTGATGCTGGCGGGCAAAGTCGCCTGCGTTGCCGGTTTTGGCGATGTCGGCAAGGGCTCGGCCGCCTCGCTCCGTAATGGCGGTGCACGCGTTCTCGTCACCGAAGTCGATCCCATCTGCGCGTTGCAGGCGGCGATGGAAGGCTATGAAGTCGTCACCATGGAAGAGGCCGCCACTCGCGCCGATATTTTCGTGACCGCGACGGGCAATGCCGACGTCATCACGGTCGATCACATGCGCGCAATGAAGAACATGGCGATCGTGTGCAACATTGGTCATTTCGACAGCGAGATTCAAATCGCGGGGCTGTCCAACATGAAATGGACGGAAATCAAGCCGCAGGTCGATGAAGTCGAATTTGCTGATGGCAAGAAGCTGATCATCCTGGCCAAGGGTCGCCTGGTCAATCTGGGCTGCGCCACCGGACACCCCAGCTTCGTCATGTCGTCGAGCTTCACCAATCAGGTGCTGGCGCAGATAGAATTGTGGGGAAACAGCAACGACTACAAGAATGAAGTCTATGTCCTGCCCAAGCATCTGGATGAAAAGGTTGCGGCGCTGCATCTGGAAAAGCTGGGCGTCAAGCTGACCACGCTGACCAAGAAGCAGGCCGACTATATTGGCGTGCCGGTTGAAGGGCCATTCAAGCCGGATCATTACCGCTACTGATGTATCGGCGACGATAGGGGTGAATAGGGGGCCAGACCTCCATCAAGCCCTTCACCCCTGTCACGCTTTGGGCTACTGCCCCATCATGCGCATAAAATCCGGCGATCATTACAGCTATTTATACAAAGCAGGGGGGCAATAGCCGGATGCTGACCCTGTCCACTATCGAAATGGCGGCGCTTGGCCTTGTTGCGGCGCTTTGGCTGTCGGGTGCGGTCTGGGCGGTTTATAGCGGGCTTGTCATGCGCCGTCGCGCGGCCTTTGCCGCAGAGCAGGCCGACCGGTTGGCGACCCTGCTGGAAGCTGCGCCTGCTTTACCCGTCATTGTCCGTGCCGATGGCCGGATGGAAGCGCCCGACCGGCTGGCTGGCTGGCTTGGCCTTGAAAGCGTTCCCCAATTCGTTTCGCAACTGACAGAGGCGCAAGGCGGACTGAAGCCCGAAGATGGCGCGGCGTTGGCTCGCGATATTGGTGCTGCGCAAAAGGCGGGGAAAAGCTTTACCCGATCGGTGAGCGCGCAAGGATCACCCCGTGCGCTTCTGGTGCGTGGTGCGCCCGCCGGTTCCAGCCTGTCGGGACCGGGCGGTGTTATCCTGTGGCTGTTTGACGCGACTGAAAGCCAATCCGAAATCGGCGCGTTGAAGGAAGAAAAGAGCAGGCTGGGCCGCGCGCTTGAATCACTGGCGGGTGTGATCGAGGCAGCGCCAATGCCAATGTGGCACCGCAGCCCGGACTTGCGCCTTTCGCTGGTCAATTCCGCCTATGTCCGCTCGGTGGATGCAGAGGACGCGGGAGAGGTCATCGCCAACGGAATCGAGCTGGTCGAGC
>JAENVZ010000065.1 GCA_016650315.1 Alphaproteobacteria bacterium
GACGGCGCTGGAGGGCGTGATGCTGGCCAGCCGCGGCAATACCGAACCGGTCGAGATGAAGCCGCAGGCGCGCTTCTTTTCCTCCCCGCCGACGCCGACGACCGAATCGGCGATTCTCACCCGTTGGGACGGCCAGCTTTACGTCGTGCTGGGGGATCAGGTGGATGCTGGCCGCTGGCAACTGCGGATCTGGTGGAAGCCCTTTGTGATGCTGATCTGGGCTGGCGGGATCATGATCGCGCTGGGCGGCGCGCTGGCGCTGGTCGGGCGTGTACGGCGGTCCTGGGTGGCGGCATTCCGAAAGGCTTATGCATGAAGCATTTGCTGTTATGGATGCCACTTGGCCTGTTCGGCGTGTTCTTTGCCGTGGTGGCGTCGGGCATCATCAAACCCACCGACCACACGATTGAATCGCGCATGATCGGCAAACCGCTTCCAGTCTTTGCGCTACCTGCCGCCGTTCCCGAGCGCGCCGGTCTGGCCAGTGCGGAATTTCAGAAGGGGCAGCCGCGCCTACTCAATATCTTCGCCAGTTGGTGCGTGCCCTGTGCCGCCGAAGCGCCGCAGCTTGCGGCCTTGAAGCAGGCGGGCGTCTCGATCGACGCCATCGCCATCCGTGACAGCCGGGAAGACCTTGACCGCTTCCTTGCGCGTTGGGGCAATCCCTATGCCCGCATCGGTTCGGACGTGGACAGCAGCGTGCAGATCGCGCTTGGGTCATCGGGCGTGCCTGAAACCTTTGTCGTGAACGGCAAGGGGATCATCACTTACCAGCATGTCGGCGAAATCCGCAAAGAGGACGTACCGATGCTGCTTGGCAAGTTGCAGGAGGCGCTATGAGATATGCTCTGACCCTGCTTTGCGCTCTGATCGCAGCGCCGCTTGTCGCGCAGACGGCATTGCCACCCGCACCCTATGCCGACCGGCAACTTGATGATCCGAAGAAGGAGGCAGAGGCGAAGTCGCTGATGGAAACCATCCGCTGCCTTGTCTGCCAAAGCCAGTCGATTGCCGACAGCAACGCCAGCATGGCAGGGGACATGCGTTCGCAGATTCGCCAGCGTATATTGGCGGGTGAAAAGCCCGAACATATCCGCAATTGGCTGGTGGAACGTTATGGCGAATGGGTGACCTATGCGCCGCCGGTGGAGCCATTGACATGGCCGCTGTGGGGCGCACCCGTCATCCTGCTGGTGATTGGTCTGTGGCTGATGCGTGGGCGGTTCAAACGCCATAAACGGGGGAATGGCGGATCATGAACGGCTGGATCATCGCTGTTATATTCGCGGTTCTGGCAGGCGCTGCCATCATCCGTTTCGGTCGGACGGCCCGCGCGACATGGGAACTGGTCGCCGCAGCCCTGCTCATCGGCCTTGCAGGCTATGCCTGGCAGGGCAGCCCGTCGCAGGCGGGGGCGCCGTTAAGCGTTGCGGCGCAGGACAATGCCTTTGACGAAGACGTCGCAAAGCTGCGCAAGAATATGGGGGAACGGTTCAGTCAGGCAGGACAATGGCTGGTCCTGTCCGACGCCATGAACCGGCAGGGCAAAAGCGCGGATGCGGCCAACGTGTTGCGGGTTGGCCTGCGTCAATATCCTGATGATGCCAATCTCTGGCTTGGCCTTGGCAATGCGTTGATGGTCCATGGCAACAGCATATTGTCGCCGGCTGCCGAATTCGCGTTCCGCAAGGCGATGGCGCTGTCGCCTGAACAGCCTGCACCCGCTTATTTCTTCGGATTGGCGCTGGCTCAGTCGGGACAGCCGCAGCAGGCTGAGAAAATCTGGCGCGACTTGCTGGCCCGCGCACCCGCCGATGCCGAATGGCGCGCCGATGTCGAAGGCAATCTGGCGATATTGGACCGGGCGCTGGGCGGACGCGCCGCCGAAATGTCTGGTCAAGCGTCCGGAAATGGAACAGCCGGTGCGGAACAATGACGTTGGCTCAGCATTTGTTGCACCGCACCAAAGACCATGCTAGGGCGCGCGCTCATTACCGGAAGATCAGCGCAATTGTGCTGCTTGCGGGAGCGCAAAGAGCGAATATGACTCTGGAAACCTTGTAAAATGGCAGATGTTCCATCTGAAGCGACGGCAGCGACGCAGGCAGGCGATTCTCTGCGCATGGCTTCGGGCGATCATGGGCATAACGACAAGGCGGTATTGAAGCTTGCCGTTGGGGCCATCGGTATCGTCTTTGGCGACATCGGCACCAGCCCGCTTTATGCGTTTCGCGAAACCTTTGCCGGACACCATAAGCTGACGATGGATCCCGATCATATATTGGGCGTCGTCAGCCTGATGTTCTGGTCGATGATGTTGGTGGTGACGCTGAAATATGTCACGATCATCATGCGCGCCGATAACAGGGGAGAGGGGGGCAGCCTTGCGCTGCTCGCCCTGATCAGCGGACGGACCAAGACACAACGCTGGTCGCGCGGCATCATCATGCTGGGCGTGTTCGCCACCTCTTTATTCTATGGCGACAGCATGATCACGCCCGCCGTGTCGGTATTGTCGGCGGTGGAGGGCCTTGCGGTCGTCAATCCTGCTCTGGGCAGGCTGATCGTGCCGATCGCCGTCGTGATCCTGGTCGGCCTGTTCGCCATTCAGCGCGGCGGCACCAATCGCGTGGCGGCACTGTTCGGACCGATCATGTTGATGTACTTTCTGTGCATATCGGTGCTGGGCGTTATCAGCATCTGGTACACGCCGGGTATTTTGTACGCGTTCAATCCTTATTGGGCGGTAAAATTCTTCATGATCGACAGCATGGCGGCGTTTCTGGCGCTGGGTTCGGTCGTGCTGGCGGTAACGGGCGCAGAGGCGCTTTATGCCGATATGGGACATTTCGGGCGCAAGCCGATCCAGGTGTCGTGGCTGTTCTTCGTGCTGCCCGCCTTGATGATGAACTATATGGGGCAGGGCGCATTGCTGTTCCGCGAAGGCATATCGGCGCTCGACAGCCCCTTCTATAATCTTGCGCCAGTGTGGTTTCAGTTGCCGTTGGTCGGCATTGCCACGATGGCTGCGATCATCGCCAGTCAGGCCGTGATTTCCGGCGCCTTTTCGGTGACACAACAGGCGATCCAGCTCGGCTTCATGCCGCGCCTGCGCATTGCGCACACCAGCGCCTCGACCGCTGGCCAGATCTATATTCCCCTTGTCAACTGGGGGTTGATGGTCATGGTCATCCTGCTGGTGCTCAGCTTCCAGAACTCGTCCAGCCTGACATCGGCTTATGGCATTGCCGTGACCGGGGCGATGCTGATCGACACTGTTCTGTTGACCGTTCTTATCCTGCGCCTGTGGAAATGGCATCCGCTCTGGGCATGGTTACTGCTCAGCATTTTCTACATTGTCGATGGGGCTTATTTCGCCGCGAACATGACCAAGATACCCGATGGCGGCTGGTTCCCGCTGCTCGTCGGCCTCATTATCTTCACGTTGCTCACCACATGGGCAAAAGGTCGCAAGCTGATGATGGACCGGATGCGCGAAGCCGCCATGCCGATTCCGATCTTCGTCGCGTCCGCCGCCAACAGCGCCGTGCGCGTGCCCGGAACGGCGGTGTTCATGACATCGACACCCGAAGGTGTGCCCCATGCGCTGCTCCATAATCTCAAGCATAACAAAGTGCTGCATGAACGGGTGATCCTGCTCACCGTCAAGATCGTCGATGAGCCGTTTGTGGATGAAAATGTCCGCTGCAAGCTGGAGGATCTGGGACGCGGCTTTTTCCGTCTTGTCCTGAAATACGGCTTCATGCAGGAACCCGACGTACCGGCCGCGCTCAAGGCGGTGACCGGATGCGGCGCGGAATTCAAGATGATGGAAACCAGCTTCTTCCTTGCGCGCCAGACGCTGTTGCCCTCTGCCCGGCCCGGTATGCCGATCTGGCGTGAAAAAATCTTCGCCTGGATGCTGCGTAACGCGGAAAGCGCGATGGAATTTTTCCGCCTGCCAACCAACCGCGTCGTCGAATTGGGCAGTCAGGTAGAGATTTAACTCGTCCTGTTTCCGGGTTGCGGACGCATGAAATCGCGATGTCGGCTAGAGCGGGATGACCGGATGTTATTACGTCAGTTCTCCACCCCATGCCAGACGTTGACCCGACTAACCCAGCACATCGACCGCATGGATGGCGACGCCGACAAGCCCGCCGACAAGCGTGCCGTTAACGCGGATATATTGCAGGTCGCGGCCAACGGCACTTTCCAGGCGGTCGGTTATTGTCTTTGCGTCCCAACTGCGTACGGTTTCGCTCACCAACTTGACGATGCCATCGCCATAGCTGGCGGTTGCGCCAACGGCTGTGCGCCGGGCAAAACGGTTGATCATGAAACGCAGCCTCGGGTCGCTCTGCACTGTTTCGCCAAGTTGGCGCAGGGCTTCGCCAAGGCGGCCGGCCATGGCGGCTTCGGGATCGCGTGCAGCGCGTAGCAGGCTTGCCCGGCCTTGTTCCCACAGGCCATCGATCCAGCGCTGCATGGCGGGATTGTCGATCAGCTCGTCACGGATACGCGCGACACGGGCGTGCATTTCAGGGGAGTGCTGCAGGTCGGAGGCGAGCTTTCCCAGCCCTTCCTCCGCCTTGGAGCGCAATGGGTGGCCGGGGTCTTCCGCCATTTCGACCAGCAGTTTGTGCAGGCCATCAATAATCGCATTGGCGAGATTTTCGTCAAGCCCGGTCCAGCGCAGCACCTTGCCTGATTTTTCATGCACCATGTGACGAATGAGTGGCTCATTGGCCTCCAGCGTTTTTGCCGCCCATTTGGCGATCCCGTCGAGCAGCGGCAGGTGCCGCCCATCCTTCATCGCCGCGTCAAGCGCCTGTCCCAGCAACGGCGAGAGGTTGAGCGCCCGCAGACGCTGGCTGAGCGCCGCCTTCACCATGCCGCCCAATCGGTCCTGATCGAGCGATTCCAGCAGGTCGGCGGCCAGTCGTGATGCGCCGTGCCGCAAACGCCCGTTGCCGATGGCGGGAGACGCAAGAAACCGGCCCGCAGCTGAAGCAACATCGACCCGGCGCATGCGGCGTGCGACGACGGCGGGAATCAGGAAATTGTCGCGCAGGAACAGAGCAAGCGTCTCACCGATCCGGTCCTTGTTACGCGGAATGATGGCCGTATGCGGGATCGGCAGGCCCAGGGGGTGACGGAACAATGCGGTTACGGCGAACCAGTCGGCAAGGCCGCCAACCATCGCGGCTTCAGCAAAGGCGCGCACGAAACCGATGGCGGGGTGCAATCCTTCCTGACTGCGCGCGGCAATATAGACCACGGCCATCAGCACCAGCAGCCCGGTTGCGACCATGCGCATGTGGCGCGCCCCGCTTTGCGGCACGACCGCACCGCCCGGGTGCCGAAGATAGGCGATTTTCATGAGGGAGGCATAACAGAAGCCCGGCGGTAAGCGCCAGTATTTAGGCGGCATTCCGTTTTTGGTGAGCCGCCGTTACCATTTTGCGGACAACTCTATCTTCGCCGCCGCATATTCCGCTTTCAGCCGTCCCACTCGCTCGGCAACGCTTTCGACTGCCTGGACCGCGCCTATGCCCTGACCCGATCCCCATATGTCCTTCCAGGCTTTTACGTCCTGATTGCCGCCCGATCCGAAATCCATTTTCGTCGGGTCGCTGACTGGCAGGTTGGCGGGGTCGAGGCCTGCCTGTTCAATGGATTGGCGCAGGTAATTGCCGTGTATGCCGGTGAAAAGGTTAGAATAGATGATGTCTGACGACTGTGCCTCGACAATTGTATCCTTGTAGTCTTCGGGTGCGTTGGCTTCTGTCGTGGCGATGAAGGCGGAACCGATATAGCCAAGGTCGGCGCCCATGGCTTGCGCGGCCAGAATCGAGCGGCCACAGGCAATCGCGCCTGACAATGCCACCGGGCCATCGAACCAACTGCGTATTTCCTGCATCAATGCGAAGGGTGAAATTGTCCCGGCGTGACCGCCTGCGCCAGCCGCGACAGGGATCAGGCCGCTTGCACCCTTTTCAATCGCCTTGCGTGCAAAGCGGTCGTTGATGACGTCATGGAAGGTTATGCCGCCCCAGCCCTGAACCGCGTGATTAAGGTCTTCGCGTGCGCCCAGAGACGTGATGACGATCGGCACTTGCCATTTCGCGCATGTCGCTATGTCCTGATCGAGCCGATTGTTCGATTTGTGGACGATTTGGTTGACGGCAAAGGGTGCGGCGGAGCGTTCGGGATGGTCACGGTTCCAGGCGGACAGTTCCTCGGTAATCCGGTGCAGCCATTCGTCCAGTTCACTCTGCGGCCGCGCATTGAGCGCCGGGAACGATCCGACAATCCCGGCCTTGCACTGGGCGATGACCAGTTCGGGGCCGGAAATGATGAACATCGGCGACGCCATGACGGGCAACACCAGTTTGTCGAACAGCGGCGAGGGCAGGGGCATAGGCTCTCCGGTCTTGATGCTTCATCATCCCCACAAGGCGGGAATGACGATACGCAATGTTTAGCCTCGAACCCGGCCCCGTCCAGCCTTAATTTTCGCGCGCGGCAAGGCCGTTGGCGGCGGACAGGATCGCCTGCACCGATGCCGTAGCGACATCGACGTCCATACCCACGCCAAAAATTTTCTGGCCGTCGGGTGTTTTGCATTCGACATAAGCCGCCGCCTGCACGTCGGAGCCGCAGCCAATGGCATGTTCGCTGTAATCCTCGACCTCCAGATCGATGCCGCAATTTTCGCGCAATGCGGCAAGAACGGACGAAATAAGGCCGTTGCCGCGCCCGCTGACCGTCTGTTCTTCGCCATTCAAGGCGATTTTGCCAACGAACAGCCGGTTGCCGCCCGAATGCGGCTGGTGACTTTCCTGATAGTCGATCAGCTTGAAGGGCTGGTCCGATCCCAGGCAATAATAGCCCTCGAATGCAGTCCAGATGTCGGCGGCCACCAGTTCGCGGCTGGTCTTGTCGGCCAGGTCCTGAACGATCCGGCTGAAATCCGCCTGCATCCGTTTGGGGAGTTTGAGGCCCTTGTCCTGTTGCAGGACCCAGGCGACACCGCCCTTGCCCGACTGCGA